>JH610918.1 GCA_000252485.1 Prochloron didemni P4-Papua_New_Guinea
GCAATCATCCAGTGCCATCGCCCACTTTTCTAATTGCCAAAACCACCTGTTATCTTACTATCGATAGAGTAGCTCAAGCACAATCATCTGGTGCGATCCCGCAGGGATCTGCTTCGCAGCGCGCGCAGCGCCACGAAGTGATCGCCCACTTTACTAATTGCTAAAACATCCGTTTGTAATCTATTGATAGAGTAGCTCAAGCGCAATCATCCAGTGCCATCGCCCACTTTTCTAATTGCCAAAACCACCTGTTATCTTACTATCGATAGAGTAGCTCAAGCACAATCATCTGGTGCGATCCCGCAGGGATCTGCTTCGCAGCGCGCGCAGCGCCACGAAGTGATCGCCCAGTTTTCTAATTGCCAAAACATCCGTTATCTTACTATCGATAGAGTAGCTCAAGCACAATCATCCAGTGCCATCGCCAATTTTTATTTCAGATCAACTCATGGCGACGCATTTCCTACAACTAGCACTATCAAAATTTAATCTGACGAGGTGCGGTCAAAACCAGTTGGGTTTAAGATCTAGTTTTTTCAAAATATTGTAACTGCAGGGAGATGCGGTGGTGGGCAATGCCCACCCTACCCTTTACTTTGCTAGTTCTTTATATAGCTATATGGTTAGAAATATATAAATATAGGTTTCTAATGTACCTCATGAGTTCAAGGAACGCTATCTTTATAGTAAGCTCATAATCTATAATTTATTGAATCATATAGAGGCTATGGAGATGACTCAACTATTCAATCAGGGTTATGCACTGCTCATTGGAGTGGGAGAATCCGCTTATAAAAAGCTATCTTTACCTGTTACCGTTAAAGATACTCAAGCCATTTATGCGGCTCTAATTGACCCGAATTTATGCGCCTATCCCGACGACGGAGAACATATCCGAATCTTAAATAACGAAGATGCTACCCTGGAAGGGATTATAGCTGGTTTAAAATGGCTCCAGGAGAAAGCAGAAGCAGACCCAAATATAACAGTGATAGTTTACTATTCCGGTCACGGTTGGGTAGATAAAACTAATGGAAACTACTATTTATTGCCGCACGATGTTAAACCTACCAAGATAGGGAAATCTGCACTATCTGCGGAAGTTTTTACCGATGCTTTACGGAAGATTCAGTCAGAGGGTTTGTTAGTGGTTATTGATAGCTGTCATGCAGCGGGAATGGCAACTTCTAAAGATGTAGAGGAAATAGAGCAAGTGGATCGAGAGTTATTTGAAGAATTTGAAGATTTTCAACCCCTTGCACCCTCGAAAAGTTTCATCAAAGCTATTAAATCTAAAAAAGGTCGAGCAGTGTTCACTTCTTGTGACAAGGAACAGAAATCTTATTACTTTCCCAACAAGTCTCTGAGCATCTACACCTATCACTTTCTGGAAGCATTGCGAGGTGCGGGGAATAAACCGGGAGATGAAAAGGTAAAAGTATCTAATTTAATGACTCATTTAGGGAATACGGTGAAGAAAACAGCATATAAGGAATGGCAGCAAATACAAATACCTCATTTTGATTTTGATACGAAAGATTTTGCCATCGCTCAACTGCGAGGAGGTAAAGGTTTGCCGGATAAAGGTTGGGAAGAGATTGAGTCGGAAGGCCAAGGAAAGATTGGCAAAATCACAAAGGTAGTTATGAAAAATATTCGGGGTAAAAATATTGTTGGTAATATTGAAGGAGAAAATAATCAAGTAGGCGATCGCACCGAATTCCACTAATTTAATAGACTATTAATGCTTATGAATAACTCAGAGAAAATCAAAGCCATCTTAGAAGCAATTGCCAATAAAGGGGATTACACCAATACTGACTTAGAAAATCTGCGTCAGTTGTTGAATAATAGCAACAGTGAGATTAAAATCGAAGTAAGTGTAGGTAAAAATCTTGTTGGCAAGATTGAAGGAAACCAGATTCATGTAGGGGATAATATTTCTCTAAAGTTCGATGAAGAAGCAATTCAAGCCCTAGTTCAAGCAATTCAAAAAGTCCATTGGCAATGTGTTACTCTCTTAAAAGAGAATGATTATACTCAAGTAGAACTTCAATCTACTGGAATTAAGTTTCTGGATGATTTTGCCAAACAGATGACTGACTTTTCCCAGCAATCTGTCATGCGTTACGGGTTCAAGTTAGCTTTCAGTCCCAATCCTCACCAAGAATATTTTATTAGTGGTGGTGACCAAATAATTAAACGTTGGGAGGAAGTGGAAAACACCTGGGAAATAAGCCAAGAAATTCCAGTTAAAGGTACTGTGGATCTATGGTTTACCTCCGTAGCCATCAGTCCAGATGGTCAAACAATTGCTGCTTCTAAAGCTTATCAAGTAAAGATTTGGCGTTTAGGTGAAACCAAGGCGCTTCATACCCTAGATAAAACCTGGTTTAGTAATTTTTTCGATGTGTTTGGTTTCGACTCCGTTGCTTTTAGTCCAGATGGCAAAATTTTGGCAGCTAATGATAACCAAGATATCAAATTGTGGGATGTAGAAACAGGAGAAGAAATTGCCAAACTGTCGGGACATGACGATAAAGTAACTTGTGTGGCTTTTCATCCTCAAAATCAGCAAATTCTCGCCAGTTGCAGTTACGATAAAACAATTAAACTGTGGAATGTGGCAGAAACAAGATGTTTCGAGACAATTTTCGCCCATCGAGATGCAATTTATAGTCTAGCATTTAGTCCAGATGGAAAAACGCTAGCCAGTGGGAGTGAAGATAATAGGATTAAACTGTGGAATCTAAATACAGCAACAACAGTAAGAACTCTGCGACAACATTCCGATGCTGTCACTTGTGTTCTGTTTAGTCCCAATGGAAAAACTTTAATCAGCGGCAGTAATGATGGGGAAATTATAGAATGGCAACTTGAAGAGGCAAAACCACAACTATTTCCTGAAAATCCAAACCATCCCCGAGGAGTGACATCCATCGCCCTCAGTCCAGATGGAAAAACATTGATTAGTGCCGGAAGAGATCAAACTATTAAAGTTTGGAGACAAGCGGAAGTACAATTATTTAATTAATTCTTAAAGGAAAATGGCGCTTGAGAGTTTATAAAGAAATCAATGTATTTAGTGTACGGGTCGATAAACCTTGGGGAGAACCAAAACAATCTCATGGAAACTTTAGCGTTCAAGTAGAAACTATTGATGGAAGAGTCAAGCACATTTGGAAAAAATATTGTTGGCGAAATTCAAGGAAAGCAAATCCAGGTAGGCGATCGCTTTACAATTAATATTCTAGGTAAAGGTGGAAATTTAAGTCATAGTTATCAAGAGTATTTAAAATATTTCGATTTACCCAATCTAACTCCAGAGAGGATCCAAAAAGCTTACTATAAGGCTTTACCTTCCGATGCTCGGTTGTGGGATTTAGAGCTAGAGAATAATCGGCAAATCTTAGAAACACTCAAGCAGCATAGAAGATTAGCGGAATTTTTTCAGCAATTAAGTCAAGATGAAAGTCTCGATTTAGAGACTCGCGATGAGTTTAAACAGATTGCCAGTAAATTAGCAGCTCAAAAGCCACAAGAAGAGGATAGAAATCCACCAAGAGAAGATTCTGGAGATAACCCAGCTGGAGAAACAAAATCTTATTTAATTGCTACGGTTGAACCTATGGATAATGACAAGAATCAATATTGGTTTAATGGTTGGGTCACTATGGGTGAAGCTAAAGATTGTTGGGAATATTCTAACTATCAATCTTTATTGCCTCGTAATGCAACCGCCTCGGGAATTAAATGTGAATTGAATCAATTGGAGAGTATCTTAGAATATTTTTTTTGAAGAATGTTTGAAATACAAGCCTTATGACAACAAATTACTTGTTGAAATTTTTCTTCCTCTGGATTTACTTTATACAGCAGTTGAATGGTGGAACATAGAGGATTATGATTCTAGCAAGCGACCCATTGGCACTATGTATTCTGTTAGATTACGATCTGTAGAACGTTTGGAGGGAGCATATTTAAAGCATTATCAATATGACTGGAAGAAAAAATGGAATAAAGTGCAATTGTGTTTTAAACAACAACCAAGGGAAAAGTATTTTCGACATTTGGATCAGATGAAAGATAAAGATTTTACCGAGAACTCTTTGATTTGCGAGTTAGATGAAAAAATTGGACTCAGCTCCTCATCTTCTCTTCCTAAACACAAAAGACAACATCTCTTTAAGGCTATCTTGAAATCAGCTACTCCCATCGCTTTATTGACCAGGTACAATCTCCCTGATCGAGCTAATCAAATAGAGCAGTTATTGAAACAACCATTGTGTTCTCTCTGCGATTCGGTTAGGAAAAAACGTTTGGAAGCTTTTGCTCAACCAGACGATGCTGAAAAACAGAAGCATTTAGGGTCTCATTTAGCCTTTATTTGGGAAAATCCCTATCGCTTAACTCCTAATATCATAGTAGAATTAATTGAGACTGGAGAATAAACAAAAAATAACCCGAAACTTTCTCGTAGGTTGGGTTGAGGTAACGAAACCCAACAAGCCCAGAAAACTTGTGTTGGGTTTCGCTATCGCTCAACCCAACCTACAATTGCTTGAAAAGGGGGGCAGGGGACTTTTTCTTCTCCCCCCTTTTGAAGGGGGGCTGGGGGGGATCCCGTTTCACCAAAGGGTTTTGACCACACCCGTTGGAAATCAACTAAGGTGTGGCGCGATCTGAAAACTCTCAATTGTTAATTGCTCATTGCTCATTGCTCATTGCTCATTGCTCATTGTTAATTGCTCATTGTTAATTGCTCATTGCTCATTGTTAATTGTTAATTGTTAATTGTTCATTGTTAATTGGCTATGACGGACTGGAAAATATTTAAAGGCAACAATCAACCCCATGATGACATAGATCGCCTTCCCGAACCTCCCAACTGGCGCAAATTTACTGGTGCAGATAAAAAAATAGTAAAAGAAATCGCCCAAGGTTGGCCCAAGTTTCTAGAGAAATTAGATCAGAAAACAGAAGACCGGGAGAGAGGAAAAAGTTTTCGGATTCATAGCGACGGCCACAACGAGAGAAACAGCGTCATTAACATGGTGAACGCAGCTTTATACTTAAGACGACCTTTGTTAGTGACGGGAAAACCGGGAACTGGGAAAACATCTTTAGCTTATGCGGTAGCTTACGAATTAAAATTAGGTCCCGTGTTACCTTGGTATATAACAGCTCGTTCTACTTTAAAAGAAGATGGATTGTATCGTTACGATGCCATTTCCCGCCTTCAAGACGTACAAATGGGAAAGGAAAGTAAAGATATGGGCCCGTATATTCAGCTGGGACCGTTGGGAACCGCTTTACTTCCTTTTCCTCGTCCTCGGGTTTTGTTAATTGATGAAATAGATAAAAGCGATCTTAATTTACCCAACGATTTGCTCAATTTGTTGGAAGAAGGTAAATTTGAAATTACCGAACTAGCTCGTATTTCTCAAGAAGTCCCCCAAGTAGAAGTTCGTACCTGGGACGGTTTGGACGTACCCATCAAAGAAGGAAAAGTCAACAGCCAGCATTTTCCCCTGATTATTCTCACCAGTAACGGCGAAAGAGACTTTCCTCCAGCCTTTTTGAGGCGGTGTTTGCGCTTAACCATGCCCTACGACCCGGATTCTACCGCTTTAAAAGAAATTGTGAAAGCTCATTTAGGAAATGATGTTTTAACCGGAGATGAGGGTAAAATTGAAGCATTAATCCAGCAGTTTATCGAATTGCGCAGGAAAGGAGATCTGGCTACGGATCAACTGTTAAATGCAATTTATCTAGTGACGCGGGAGTTTAAACCGGAACCGGAAGAGGAAAAGAATTTAATTGAGGTGTTGCTGAAATATTTAACCAGCGCAGAAGATAGATGATTGACCAGTTTATTACTGCCTTAAATCAAGAATTGGATTTGTCCGCAAAGGAAATTGCCGATATTCTTTGGTTGGCACGGCAGATGGAAGAATCTCAATGGGAATCTGTACCTTCTAACTTTCCCCCAATTAACCCAGATGAAAGAGAAAGAGAGAAGAAAGAGGAAAAGTTAGTTGAGGAACCATCTCCAGAGCCACAATCCCACACTGCGGACTCCATTTCCAACTCTGAGGAAACCCCCACAAACCAGGTTTCAGAGGAACAAAAAGCGGGCATTTACCCCCGCAACCAATCATCAAGCTTAGATTTAGCGTTTAAAGCCCCCAATGCCCCTTCCTTGCAACAACCGTTAACCTTGGCACGAGCCTTAAAACCCTTAATGCGCCAGGTTCCCGCCAGCACCAACTTGGTTCTAGATGAAGCTGCCACCAGCGAAAAAATTGCCCGGGAAAGGCTGTGGCTGCCCGTATTGAGACCCACCTTAGAACCTTGGTTGGACCTGGAGTTAGTGGTGGATGGCAGTATCTCCATGGTGATTTGGCGACAGACCGTTAGGGATTTGGAACGGTTGCTGAAAAACTACGGCATTTTTCGAGACGTGCGAGTTTGGGTACTGATGGAGGATGACCGGGAAGGAGTGCAGATTCGTCGAGGTATGGGGGCCAGGGCCAAGAATCAACCGTCTCGCAGTGCCAAGGAGTTAATTAATACCAGCGGTCGTAGTTTGGTTTTGGTAGTAAGCGATTGCGTCTCTTCTCTCTGGCGGGATGGTAAGGTGACCAAAACTTTAGAACTGTGGGCCAATCATGTGCCCACGGCCATCATCCAAATGCTGCCCAAATGGTTGTGGAAAAGAACTGCTTTGGGAAGAACTTCGGAAGTGCGGTTGCGAGCCTTGACCACCGGGGTCTGCAATCGCAATTTAATCCTTCAACAACTGTCTTTGTGGGAGGAACTGGAGCCAGAAGAAGTAGTTAAAGTTCCAGTATTTACCTTAGAAGAAGATCGGGTAGCTACTTGGGCCCAAATGTTGTCGGGGAACAGCAGTATTTGGACTGCTGGAGTTGGGTTTAAGTTAGATAATTCTGTTCAAGAAGAAAAGGGTTTGTTCAATGGGAATTCCAGTGAATTGAGTGCGGAACAGCGGGTACAAGCATTTCGAGTAACCGCTTCTCCTATGGCCCGTAAATTAGCTGGTTTGTTAGCTGCTGCACCGGTAATTAGTTTGCCTGTAGTGCGATTGATTCGAGATACTTTGTTGCCCGATTCTCTACAAGTTAATGTGGCGGAGGTGTTTTTGGGAGGTTTGTTAAAGCCTTTAGCGGAGATTGGCTTGGATACCAATCCCGATGAGATTTTGTACGAATTTATAGATGGAGTGCGGGATTGGTTAATTGATTCCGTTCCTACCAATTACGTGTTGAATGTGGTGGATGAGGTGTCTAAATATATGGCGAAGAAGGTGGGGTTGTCGTTGGAGGATTTTGCTGCTGTTTTGAGGAAGGATAAAAAGATTGAGGATAGTAGTATTCTTGAGAAGATTGATTATTTTGCAACGATTACTGCTCAAGTTTTAAGGAACTTGGGTGGGGACTACGCCAAGCTGGCGGAGGAGTTAGAAGTCAATTTAGGTGAGCTAGGGAAGAGAAGTGAATTTCAATGTCTTCGCACTATAGGAGATTATATCAGTCCGGTCTTCTCAGTGGCAATATCCACCGATGGCCAAACTATCGTTAGTGGCGATAAAAATGGAATTATCAAAATCTGGAACCTAGCAACTGGACAATTACTGCGCACTCTGAAAGGTCATTCGGACTGGGTTACCTCCGTAGCAATATCCAGCGATAACCAAACCGTTGTCAGCTGTAGTTATGACAAAACTGTCAAAATCTGGAACCTAGCCACAGGAGAATTACTGGGCACTCTGGAAGGTCATTCGGGCTGGATTAACTCCGTAGCAATATCCAGCGATAACAATATAATTGTCAGCGGTAGTTCTGACAAAACTGTCAAAATCTGGAACCTAGCCACAGGAGAATTACTCCTCACTCTGGAAGGTCATTGGGACTGGGTTAACTCCGTAGCAATATCCACCGATAACAAAATAGTTGTCAGCGGTAGTCGTGACAAAACTGTCAAAATCTGGAACCTAGCAAGGGGACAATTACTGCGCACTCTGAAAGGTCATCCCAACTCGGTTAACTCCGTAGCAATATCCACCGATAACAAAATAGTTGTCAGCGGTAGTCGTGACAAAACTGTCAAAATCTGGAACCTAGCAAGGGGACAATTACTGCGCACTCTGAAAGGTCATTCGCACTGGGTTAACTCCGTAGCAATATCCACCGATAACAAAATAGTTATCAGCGGTAGTCGTGACAATACTGTCAAAATCTGGAACCTAGCAAGGGGACAATTACTGCGCACTCTGGAAGGTCATTTCTACTCGGTTAACTCCGTAGCAATATCCACCGATAACAATATAGTTGTCAGCGGTAGTCGTGACAAAACTGTCAAAATCTGGAACCTAGCAAGGGGAAAATTACTCCAAAGTCTGGAAGGTCATCCCGGTTGGGTTCGCTCCGTAGCAATATCCACTGATAACAAAACCTTTGTCAGCGGTAGTTCTGACAAAACTGTCAAAATCTGGAACCTAGCCACAGGAGAATTACTCCAAAGTCTGGAAGGTCATTCCGGTTGGGTTCGCT
>JH610919.1 GCA_000252485.1 Prochloron didemni P4-Papua_New_Guinea
AATAGTTGTCAGCGGTAGTTCTGACAATACTGTCAAAATCTGGAACCTAGCAAGGGGAGAATTACTGCGCACTCTGAAAGGTCATTCCAACTGGGTTAACTCCGTAGCAATATCCACCGATAACAAAACCGTTGTCAGCGGTAGTCGTGACAATACTGTCAAAATCTGGAACCTAGCAACAGGAGAATTACTGCGCACTCTGAAAGGTCATTCAGACTGGGTTTACTCTGTAGCAATATCCACTGATAACAATATAGTTGTCAGCGGTAGTTCTGACGAAACTGTCAAAATCTGGAACCTAGCAACAGGAAAATTACTCCACACTTTGAAAGGTCATGTAAACACAGTTTCCTCCGTGGCTTGTATTTTTAATGGAGAAATAATAGTCAGTGGTAGCGAGGATGGAACTATCAAAATCTGGCAACAGTAAACACAGCTCTACTTTGAATGATAAAAACTATTTTGGTGTACAATACTGCTTAGTAGTAACTTGTATGAAGAATAGCTTTAGGCCACAGGCTGGGGTTAGAAACCGGGTTTCTTTGACAAATTTAGGTATAACTCCCAAAATAATAGTAGAAACCCGGTTTCTTGGCTTATGATACCAAATCCGAGGCTAAATGGGTTCCCTGATTTGAGTTCTTTAAACACAATAGCTTCCGCTCTACTTTGAATATTATCCGGTAAACCAGAAAGCTCTTTCAGAAATCTTTTAGTATACTCAACTTGCCACATTATTTCTCTTTTAATGATTGGTAGTAGGAATAAGCAGCATTACCGGAAAGTGTCTCATCATTTTCTACTTCTTCCATTAGCTTGGCTAGACCAAAATCTTCTAAAATCTCTTCCATTTGATTGTATACTTCTATCGGAATTTGAACTGCGACAGTGCGTTGGTCTTCATCTAGAACATATTGCTTTGGAATTTTAAGCATTGCTTCGGCTCAATAATTTATCGGTTTATCTAGGTAGATGGGGTATTGCTATTAATTTTACTACAGGCGATGAATTCTGGCTCAGTAAACGATTTTGGTGTACAATGGTGCTGATAGGCGATCGCAGCTATTCTTGAATAGCTTTAGGCCACAGGCTGGGGTTAGAAACCGGGTTTCTGTGACAAATCTAGGTATGACTCCCAAAATAATAGTAGAAACCCGGCGAATTGGCTCCAATCTATATTAATTCTCTATAAAATATTTTTGTTGTGCTAATGCTTCCTCTCCACTGTAAAAACAACCAACATCTACAGGAAAATTCAGAACCTCACCATTAATAGCTTTTACCACTAACCGTAAAACCTGACTTGAAATATGAACGTTAAACGCAAATAATTGAGAAAATTCTCTTTCTTCAGTAAGACTAATAAACTGAGAATCGGTGACATCCCTTTCCAAACTAAATAGAAATTGGTATTGTTTTGCTGCTAAACATAGACAAACCTCAATAACATCAGAAGTCTTGTGTTTTATAGATAAAACTTTAACTCTCATTTCTGAATCCATCTAACACCTCGTAAAGTCCAATAATTAACAAATTCGTCTTTTTCCATCTTATAACTTGTTCCTTCCCACGGATCTCGAATTAGCATTTTTCCTTGAAGATCGAAACCATCCACAATTACCAGATGAGCGATTCCTTTCCCCAATTCCCTTAATTCTCCTGCCCAGATCCCCCTATTTGTTAACCAATTTACAGTGTTTGTATAACTTGTGCCGTAAATAAATCCTCTTCCTTGCCATTCTCCGTTAAGTTTTGGCGTGAAAAAATTTAAAACATTAGCTAATGTAGCTACATCAACAGGTATTCCACTTCTTTCAGCGATAGTCTTTTGATTAATATTATTAATCTCTTTTTCTTTCAGCAACATCTCTCCACAAGCAACACCACAGGATATATTGTCTTGCTGTTTAACAACTCTTAAATCGAGTTTCTCATCAATAACTTGCCAGTTTCCACCTGCCAAAAGCTTACCTCATCAATGTACAATTAATCATCATAGCAAATAAACACAAGCGATGAATTCTGACTCAGTAAACGATTTTGGTGTACAATGGTGCTGAATAGGCGATCGCAGGATATTCTTGAATAGCTTTAGGCCACAGGCTGGGGTTAGAAACCCGGTTTCTGTGACAAATCTAGGTATGACTCCCAAAATAAATAATAGTAGAAACCCGGTTTCTTAGCGTACTGCTCTCGCAATTAGGTGTTAATATAACTGTATGCTTTTATAAAATTCATGAATATACGCTTCTATATTGACACGCAGACAGGCGTACCTCACATTTATAACCATGAAATTGATGAAAATGAAGTAGAGCATGTATTACGAAATCCTGGTGAGGATCGACCAGGCTATAATGGTGCAAGAGTGGTTATTGGACAAACTCAAGGAGGACGCTATTTACGTGTGATTTACGTCCCCGATCCGGAACCAGACGGTATTTTTGTGATTACAGCTTATGAACTGAGAGGCAAACCCTTAACAGCATATCGACGACGTAGACGCAAGCGAGGTAAAAAATGAAGGAGAGTAAATTTCCTACCGATTGGGATGAAAACCGAGTGCAGAGAGTTATCGCTCATTATGAGGAACAGACAGAAGATGAAGCGGTGTTGGAAGATGAGATGGTATTGGAAGATGGAACTCAAACAATAATGGAAATTCCTCGGGAGTTAGTCCCTGCTGTTCGAGAGTTGCTGGCAAAACATCTAAAAACTCAACCCATTAGCCATATATAGGATTGAAAATATGTTATTTAGAGTAAGTAATCTATAATTTATTCAATAATAAGGAAACTGTAGAGGCGATCAGCTTCGCTGGCGCTGCGCGCGCTGCGAAGCAGATCCCTGCGGGATCGCAGCTATTCAAGAATAGCTTTAGGCCACAGGCTGGGGTTAGAAACCGGGTTTCTGTGACAAATCTAGGTATGACTCCCAAAATAATAGTAGAAACCCGGTTTCTTGGCTTATGAGAATTAGCAGCAATTAATTCAATTTCAAATATAGCGCTTCGCTCCTAAAGTGTCGTTACATGCTACATTTTTATACAAAAGTACTGCTTGCAGAGAGGGTCGTCGAACTGCATCTGCTGTATCACCTTTGTATAAAGCGTGTATGTGCATGTTTCTTATGAACCTCTTAATTGCCTGCACTGCCCTTCGACTTCGCTCAGGGACCGCGTAGCCGAAGTGTTCATTGTTAATTGTTAATTGCTCATTGCTATAATTGTCCATCTATCCCAAATCTCCCTGAAATCATATCTTCCCACATGCTCCAGATTCATTTAGTCGAAAAATAGTCAGTGGAACATGCTCGGGATGATATTGCTTTTTAACTTTATCAATCAAATCTTCTAATTTAGTATGAAGTAAATACTCTCCACTATCCGGTTCAATTGCAATAAACCAGTTGTAATACTTTTCTCTAAGTTGGGGAAGGAGTCGTTCAAAAATGACGCGAGAACGTTTACTCTGTTCATCTCTTATAGCTTTTCTTTTTGCTAATTCTTCCTTGGGAATTGGATCGTAATCTAAAATCCTTCCCCGTCGCACTTTGCCTTTCTGAGATAATCCAGTCATTCTCCCATCTCCTTTTTTTGTCAATTTTAGCCTATTTTAATCTGAGTTTGTTGCTTATGAATTTTGGCTGGCGTGTTACCCTGATGGGCGCACTGCTGTACGCCCCTACCACACCGCAAAATTCAACATTTATTGATAGTACGATCGCAATTCTTCCAAACTATTTGCCTTTTTAATTCCATCCTTAATTGCTGTCAATACCTCCAAATCTTTGATAGGAGAAATTTCTGGTAAAAGTTCCAAACCTTCGGAGCCAAATTTTAGTTCTAAACCCAATTCAATTGCTGATACCAGTCCTTGCTGTATTCCTTGCTGTATTCCTTGTTCTATTCCTTTCTCAATACCAATCCTTTCCACGCTGGTTACATAACGCATTTTATCCTTCTCCTCGTATTTATCCAAATCTTCTAAAAAGTTCTTTTCCAAATCTTGAGGCAATCTCATTACCCAATCGATAAAATGGAATAGATTGATTATATCTTGTTTTTGGTAGCCTTGTAAAGTGGAAGGTGTAGAAGCAAGGCAATACCTTGCTTCTAAGAATCAATAAATAATGACCTTGTCATATTTACTGATAATAATATCGCAACTCTTCCAAACTATTCGCCTTTTTAATTCCATCCTTAATTGCTGTCAATACCTCCAAATCTTTGATAGGAGAAATTTCTGGTAAAAGTTCCAAACCTTCAGAGCCAAATTTTAGTTCTAAACCCAATTCAATTGCTGATACCAGTCCTTCTAGTTTTCCTTCCTCTCTTCCTTTCTCAATACCAATCCTTTCCACGCTGGTTACATAACGCATTTTATCCTTCTCCTCGTATTTATCCAAATCTTCCAAAAAGTTCTTTTCCAAATCTTGAGGCAATCTCATTACCCAATCGATAAAATGGAATAGATTGATTATATCTTGTTTTTGGTAGCCTTGTTCGTACAGTCTAGTGGTGATAAACAGTTTCCATTTTCTGCGCTCCTGGAAATCCTTGCGGGTTTCCTTGGTTTTTAAATGAGCCATGACTACTGTAGCAAATGGGTTGGTACTAGCTTCTAGTTCTTCCCACTTCTTCTTGTAGTCCAGTAATTTGACAATGGGAAATACAACCCCATATTTCATCTTTATATTCTTTCGGTCTCCATTTTGTGCCTTCGTCTCCTAAAATGATTAAACTGGCAATAGAACAATTATATTGTAGGGTGGGCATTGCCCACCACAGCATTTATAGCTGTAATCAAATATAGTGTTTTAACCAGTAAACTGATTGGTATAATAGACAATCTCCGTTTATTATCTTATAATAATAGTGTAATTAAACATATTTGACCCTTTTTACAAGTGGTTAGAGCTATGTTAATTATAGCAGGAGAGTGTCTAATGTCTTACAGCGATTTTAAATTAGCTGACTTGGTAGAAAAGTTTGAGCTGACAATTGAAGAGCGATCTGGTTTGTTTGCTCATTTGCCTCCTATATCTGGAAGCGAATTATTGCAAACAATTTTAGCTGAAAATATAGATTTAGCAGTGGCAATGAGTACGGAAAAAGCCAGATCTGAATTAATCATTGCACCGATTTTACTTGAAGTACGCAGACGCTTGGCTCCCAATCTCAGTCTATTTTCTGGAGTAGAGTTTAACGTGGATGGGAGCAATGGTTTATCAGGTTATTGTGATTATTTGCTGAGTTTGTCCAAAGAACAACTGATGATTCGCGCACCAGTCATCGCTATAGTTGAAGCAAAAAACGAAAACCTGCGATCTGGATTAGCACAGTGCATGGCAGAAATGGTGGCAGTACAGCTCTTTAATCAGCAACATCAGCAACCCATTGCCCATATTTACGGAGCTATCACTATTGGTACAATTTGGCAGTTTTTGATGTTAAAAGATAAAACCATCGCAGTTGATTTGACAGAATATTATATCAGCGATGCAAATCGTATTTTAGGAATTTTGCTAGGGATTGTATCTTAATATAATATACTGGCCTTTTTAGTGTTTACTATTTCCTCAGATCAACCGCAGGTTGCAGTATAACTATCAACTGTCAACTATCAACTATCAACTGTCAACTATCAACTGTCAACTATCAACTGTCAACTTCCCCACCGCTACTGTGGTATTCTAACATTGCCCGAGCAAACCCTAAAAATAGAGGATGAGAACTGCTAGGACGAGAGCGAAATTCTGGGTGAAATTGGGTGGCAATAAAGAAGGGATGATTGGGTAATTCCACCATTTCTACTAACCTTCCGTCCGTAGACGTGCCACTAATATTATATCCCGTTTCTAAGAACAAATTGCGATAAGCATTATTAAATTCGTAACGATGGCGATGCCGTTCGTATACTACTTCTTCTTGATAAAGAGAGAAGGCCAGGGTATTGGGTTGGAGGCGACAGGGACATAAACCCAAACGCATGGTTCCTCCTAAATCCACTACATCTTCCTGTTCCGGTAAGAGGTGAATCACCGGATGTTCTGTATGGGCATCGAATTCGGAACTATTGGCATTGTGTAATTGAGCCACATTTCTTGCCCAGTCTATGATGGCACATTGCATGCCCAAACACAAGCCCAGAAAGGGAATTTGCTGTTGCCGAGCGTAGGAAATAGCCATTACTTTCCCATCTACTCCTCGAATGCCAAAACCTCCCGGCACTAAAATCCCGCTGACTCCTTCTAAGTAAGTTGCCGCGCCCCTGGCTTCCATATCTTCCGCACTCACCCAGCGGATTTTGATTTCCCTTTGGATGGCGATCGCCGCATGTCCCAAAGCTTCCACTACAGAGAGATAAGCATCGCTCAACTGAACGTATTTACCCACAATCGCCATTTCCAGTTGCCCCTGGGGGGACTTCATCCGCTCTACCAAAGTTTGCCACTGTTGCAAGTCCGGTTCCCGCTGTTCCAAATTAAATAAATCCAGCACTTGTCGCGCCAGTCCTTCCTGTTCCAGGATGAGGGGGACTTCATAGATACTGCTGGCATCTCTGGCTTCAATGGCTGCGGATTCCGGAACGTCGCAGAAGGCGGAGATTTTCTCGTTCATGCCCGGTTTGAGAGGGCGATCGCAGCGACACACCAACACGTCAGGTTGAATCCCGATGGAGCGTAACTCCTTGACAGAATGTTGAGTGGGCTTGCTTTTCATTTCCCCTGCAGCCTCAATCCAAGGCAGCATAGTGACGTGCATGTAGGCCACGTTATTGCGGCCTACGTCCTTGCGAAACTGGCGGATAGCTTCTAAAAAAGGAAGAGATTCGATATCTCCCACAGTTCCCCCAATTTCCGTAATCACCACATCCGGGTTAGTGTCTCTAGCCACCCGTTTAATTCTTTCTTTAATTTCGTTAGTAATATGGGGAATTACTTGCACCGTGGAACCCTGATAAACTCCCCGCCGTTCCTTATTAATTACCGCTTGATAGATGGAACCGGTAGTGACGCTATTGAGACGGGACATAGGAGTGTCGGTAAACCGTTCGTAATGTCCTAAATCCAAATCTGTTTCCGCTCCGTCATCAGTGACGAACACTTCCCCATGTTGGAAAGGACTCATAGTTCCCGGGTCCACATTAATATAGGGGTCCAGTTTCACAATAGATACCGAATAGTCTCTAGATTTGAGCAAGCGACCCAAACTAGCCGCTACTATTCCTTTGCCGATACTAGAGACTACTCCACCGGTGATAAAAACAAATTTAGCCATGAACAATTAGCAATAAACAATTAACAATTAACAATTATCTCTTAGAAGTCACTTCAGTATCGCACTCAATAATTTCTCTCTCCCCTCTGCGTTCTTGTGGCATAGGCGAATTGCCTGTGAGCCTCTGCGGTTTATATAGCACTACGCATTTAGGTATTGTCATTAATAAAGCCTGAAACCTAGTCATAGCCTCTTTTTGAATTTTGAATTTTGAATTTTGAATTGCGCGTAGCGCTATACCATATCTCGCAAGCCCCCAGAAACCACCATACAGGGGACCGAGTGGGAGTTGAGGAAATCCAGCAACTCCCTCAATCCCGCTCTGATAGGTTTGTCCCTGGCATAGGCGATGGCCTCCCCGTAGCGTTGGCAGGGGACCGACTCCAGCATTTGCCGCACTCCTTGGCGCAGGGTGAGGGTTCTGGCGTACAATTGGGGGATTATTTCTGCGGCTATGTCTGGAGCCACTTGCTGAATCATTCCCGCAAAGGTTTCTACGGCAGTGATGGTTCCGTCGAAGTCGCAGAAGACTATTCTTGGCGGTAGGTTGGGATTGGATGGCATTTGGGTTTAGAAACCGGGAATAAGATGAAATCTAAAAAAGAATGCTACAAATACTATATATTAATATAAATTTTTTGTACATGCTTTACAGTTGGATCCCCCCCCAGCCCCCCTTCAAAAGGGGGGAGCCAGGGTCGTTTCATTCTCCCAATAAAATTGCTGTTTTACTTAGATCTTGCACCATCCTCAAAAAAACCAAAAAACCTGATTTGGAGAGGCTGAAACCCTATTAAATTCGTTGTCATTTGGCTCAAAATCAGGTTTTCAACATCAGGTGCAAGATATGAGTTTTAGAGACTTGGAAGACAGTCCCCCAAATTATCGGGGGATTCAAAAGGGGCGAGAGCTTGAAAAGTCCCCCAAATGAGAGGGGGATTTAGGGGGTAGGTTTGTAGCAAACGTTTTTAGATTGGATATAAGAGCAAGAATTTGGGCCTGACTCTCTAAAATAATAGGAGAAACCCGGCGAATTGGCTAGTTAAGATGTTTATCCACTAGTATCTGATCGTATTGGACACTCTTTAGGATTTGCTTTAGGCGGTCTAATTCTGATTAATTCTGCTTCTTTAAGCAATTGCTGACCTTGCTCAGTTAAAAGTAAATTAGCGTAAGCTTCTCCTGCCTGTTGGACTATACCACCATTTGCTTTAATAATCACATATAGCTCATAGATTAGCTCTGAAGGGTATACGCCGTTTTGTTCTATTGCTAAATTTACTTGATTATTATTTTTTTCGTTGCAATGGTCCCTATGAACTTCTGCTCCTTCATAAGGGTTAGTATAAGTCCCCGATTCAATCCCTAATGATAATGATTTAACTGTGCATTGTGGAATAATGAGAGCAGCCGAACCATAGTAAATCCCCCCCTGATTATTTTCGAGTTTTTCCATTCCATTGGTAGTGCTGTACACGTCAACAACAGTATTTTCAAAACTTTGGACTATCTCGTCTTTTCTCTCTATTTTACTATTCAAAGGATTCCAGGTAAATTCTCCTTCTAGAATATTTTCAACAAAATATTGTACCAGACCTGAAGCTTCAAGAGAACGAGAATAGGGGGTAATGTCCAAATCGGGGCCGCCTAATTTTTGCCAATTGGTAATTTTCCCTGTATAAATATCTTTGATTTCTTTTAAAGTTAACTGGTTGATACCTAAAGATGGATTAACTGCTATAGCGATAAAATCTTTCGCTACAGCTATTTCTTTCAGTTCATAACCTCCCACATTCTTCGCTCTTTCTCGTTCGTCTTTTCTTAGAGGCCGTGATGATTGACCAATGTCCAAATCATCATTCAAGAGCATCATTATTCCAGTAGTACTTCCTGGTTTCGTATCTGGAGAATCTTCTGGGTGTTCTATATATTTTAGACTAAAATTTGGAAAATACTTTCTTATTTTTTTTCTATCGAATCTCTAATAGTTACAAATGTGCTACTGTGACCGTAATTAAACCAATTTTGCTTCAAGACTTTAGGAGCTGGTACATTAGGAACGTGTTCAAAACAATCTGGTATTTTCGCTACTTTATATATAAATATGTAACTACAAAAGCTTAACAAGCCTAGAATTAGGAGTATTATTGCTGGTTTTTGCACATGAGAAAATGTTGGTATATTCTTTTTTATTTTATCTTTCGTATCTTTTTTGCCTCTACCAGCTTGACTTATAGTAACTTGTTTTGTTATTAAATAGACATCTTGATTTTTGCTAACAACTTTAATCAATTTCTTTCTTGAGTTTCTGTCTTCTTCAGACGAGACTTTTTCTTCAGCTTCAAAGAAAGTCGCAGATTCTGTTCCCTCTGAAGTGGAATGGATAATTCGCTTGACAATGTGGGGATGATCTGGGCTATCATTCTGATAAGCGAGGTAAGTCTGAGAAAACTCTTCTCCTTCCCAAATAGCTTTGAGAGTATAACCATCAACTGTTTCTCCAATCTTGTGTAACGGAGCCAACTCTTCTAAAGCTTCTGCTGCTGTTGCATAGCGATCGCTACTTTCCCTCTGCACCATTTTATCTATAATCTGTTTGAGAGAGTTGCTCACCTCTATCTCTTCTGGCCAAATAACACAGCCATTTTGCAAATAGTTTAATCTACGGGGAGGATTTCCGGTTAAAGCGAAAAGAGCTGTCTTTCCCAGACCGTAAATGTCGCTCTGAAGACAAGGTTTACCATTTTTTTGTTCCTCAGCTCTATAGTCACCAGTACCAAAAGGAAGGGTTAATTCAGTTTCATCTTCAGAAGTATCAATTATTGCTTTAACTGCACCAAAATCAATTAATACAATCCTGCGATCTGACTCCCGTTGAATTAAATTTTTTGGATTGATATCTCGATGGATAATAGGTGGATTTTGCTGCTGGATAAATTTTAATATTTCCAGTACGTCGTATAATAAACCAATAACCTGACCTTCGCTCCATCCCTTCCCGTCAGTAATTATTTTGCTCAGATCTTTACCGTTAATATACTCTTGGACTAAATATAATTGATGATCTTCGGTAAAAGAATCCCAAAGTTGAGGTATTTGAGAATGATGTCCTAACTTGTTCAAAGTCTCAGCTTCTTTTTCAAAGCGTCTTTTCGCTTCTTCCTTGTCCAATCCAACAAGAGTGCCAAGTTGAAGTTGCTTGATAACGCATTGTGGTTGATTCGGTTGATTTATATCTTTAGCTAGATAGGTTACGCCAAAACTACCTTTTCCTAACTCTGACTGGATCCGGTAGCGCTCATTTAAAATTCTGTCGTTATCCATATTTCAATAAGCGTGTTGTTAGTCTAGCTTATTATAAAATAAAGAATAATAATCCTGACAAAATCGTAAAGTACCGCTAGACAAGCAGAAATAATGCTCATTGACGGTAAAACGTACAGAACTAGTGTCAGCACCCCGCTCTGAAGAGGCGGGGCTTCGTGCCTTCCTCCTAGGATAGCTGACCAGTCTAAGTCTTCTTTAGAGGGGACTACGTTATCGGGAAGCGTTTAAGTTCCTACCCTGGGATGCGTGCCAATTCCAGGCTCTAGAACCGAGTCGTTAAACAGCTCTACGAGGGGTAAGGCAGTGCGGCTTGGATAGTACCGACCGATAACCTTGACGAGGCCAACTTTACCCCAGAAATGGGAGTTTATGGGGGACAATAAAGTCCCCCATCCCCGTAAGGGTCCAGCTAATAAATTAGCCGTGTT
>JH610920.1 GCA_000252485.1 Prochloron didemni P4-Papua_New_Guinea
AACTTCATCCGCTCCCCCCTTCGGTCCCCCCCACTGGGGGGGAAACAGGGGGGGCGGTTGACCTTTGCCCGAGATGTATCATGAAAGAAGAATCCTCACCCTATGATAGTGAGGACTACCAAGCTCTCTCAAACACTAGACAGCTTGTTCTTCTCGAATGACATACTTCATTACTAGCGGCTGAACAGTAAAAGAGGATTCCCCTCCTTGGTTAATGATAACATCAACCAGCGATCGCCCTTCCAACGAACTCAAAGTTTCGAGCAAATTTGACATGGGCAGATTGGGATTAACTTTCAGCAAATCCACAAAAGTAGCTGGCTGACGATAATTGGCTAGAGAACAGATAACCTGATATTCTAGCTCTGGTAAGTTCTCGAATTGCTTTTGTAGCAGTCCCTTGATAACTTCCGGTACAATAACGCCACATTCCGTTCCTTGTTCGAGAAATTGAGTAACATTTCCAGCAAACAAGTTTTTAATGCGATCGCCAATTAGCTTTAACACTAAAGGATTTCCCCTATAGCGTTCGATTAAAATGTCCCAATCTTCTGGATTTGACAGATTTTTCTCAAGGAAGATTTGCTTTGTGGCTTCTCCCAAACTACCCAGTTGCAGCGAACGAACTTTCTCTCCTTCTAAGAAACCCATTTCTGAAGGTTTCTGTTCCCCAATAAGTAGCAAACAACTTTGATGAAGCGTTTGCCCGATCCATTGCCAAAACTGAGAATAAGCTTCGTAGTCAGCTACATTACTGGGCAAGATAGCATCCCATCCATCTAACACCACAAGGCATCGGTGATTCTGTAGGTGCTTTTTTACAGAGGAGATACTGTCCTGGTGATTCTTTTCTGAATCTATTGTATCTGTTTTTGGCTTGTCCGAGAAAAATTTCTCTAAGTCACTAATAAAGGATGGAAAATATGGAGCATGATTTAGCGATCGCCAAATCACATATTTAAATTTTTCTGATATCTCTTCTGCCAGTTTGACAGCTAAGGTTGTTTTGCCCATACCAACCATGCCAAATAGTGCTACCAGGCGGCATTCTTCGCTCATAGTCCATGTTTTTAGCTTCCTCAGTTCTTCAGTACGTCCGTAGAAAACTGAAATGTCCAAGGCTTCGCCCCAGTCCTGGCGTTTTTTGTAGCCTGCTTCGGAGAGCCACCGAGATATGTTCCGACTGTCCTCAATAGGCTCGGTTTCATCTTTTCCAGTCAGTATTTTTACATATCGATATATGCTCCTGTCCAGGTCAACTCCAAGTCCCTTGGGTTCTCGATGTAACTGTTCTGCCATCTCATCGGGACTGTAACCACAGAGCAATCTGTCCAACCAATCTTTTTCTATTGCAGACAGTGTTAAAGGGAGTTTTTCATTTCTGGATTGTTGTTTAGCATTTGCCAAATCAGAATACAGTTTTTCACAATCCCACCTTTTTATATTTTTCCCATCAGCCATCTGTGAACTCCTATTAGTAAAACAGCTTCTGTGAAGTTATAGCATTTCCCAATGGCATTTTTCAACCTAAACATGTTTTTTTACATTAGAAAGATTATCTAACTTAGATTAGTGTTCATTTTAATTATAGCGCTTCGCTCCTAAAGTGTCGTTACATACCACAGTGTTTATACAAGGATTTTGCATCTGCTGCATCATCTTTGTACAAAGCGAAAGGGGCATTTTTCTTATCAACCTCTTAATTGTTAATTGTTAATTGTTAATTGTTAATTGTTAATTGCTATAGTTTTCTTCCTGAATAATATACTTCATGACTACTGGCTGAACAGTGAAATAGGATTCCCCTCCTTGGTTAATAACTTCCAGGAGCGATCGCCCTTTCAAGGAACTCAAAGCTTCCATCAAAGTTGAGTTCCGTAAATCTGGATTAAGTTCTCCCAAATTTTTCAAAGAAGCTGGCTGACGATAATTGGCTAAAGAACAGATAATCTGATATTCTAGCTTTGGTAAGTTCTTGAATTGCTTGTGTAACAGTCGCCTAATAACTTCCGGCACTATCACTTCACAATCGGTTCCTTGGTCGAGAAATTGAGTTACCCGACCAAAGAACAAATCCTGAATCCTATCTCCAATCAACTTTAATACTAAAGGATTTCCCCCATAGCGTTCGATTAAAGTGTCCCAATCCTCTGGATCTGACAACTTTTTCTCAAGGAAGATTTGCTTTGTGGCTTCCCCCAAACTACCTAGTTGTAAAAAATGAACTTTGTCTCCTTCTAAGAGAGCAATTTCTGAAGGTTTCTGTTCCCCAATAAGTAGCAAACAACTTTGATGAAGCGGTTGCCCGATCCATTGCCAAAACTGAGAATAAGCTTCGTAATCAGCTACATTACTGGGCAAGATACCATTCCATCCATCTAACACTACAAGACATCGGTGATTCTGTAGATGGCTTTTTACAGAGGAGGTACTGTCATGGTGATTCTTTTCTGAATCTGTTGTATCTTTTTTTGGCTTGTCCGAGAAGAATATCTCTAAGTCACTGATAAAGGATGGAAAAGATGAAGCATGTTCCAGCGATCGCCAAATGAAATAATCGAACTCTCCTGAGATCTCTTGTGCCAGTTTGAGAGCTAAGGTTGTTTTGCCCATACCAACCATGCCAAACAGCAGTACTAAGCGACATTTTTCCTTGACAATCCAAGTTTTTAACTTAGCCAGTTCTTCAGTACGTCCGTAGAAAACCGAAATATCCAATGCCTCGCCCCAGTCCTGGCGCTTTTTATAGCCTGCTTCGGAGAGCCACCGAGATATGTCCCTCCAGTCGTCAATACGCTGGTTTTCATTTCTTCCGCTAAGTATTTTTACGTATTTGTATATAGTCCTACTCAAGTCCACTCTGAGTCCCTTGGGTTCTCGATGTAACTGTTCTGCGATCTCATCGGGACTATAACCACACAGCAATCTGTCCAACCAATCTTTTTCTATTGGAGACAGTGTTAAAGGGAGTTTTGCATTTTTGTATTTCTGTTTAACATTTGCCAAATCAGAATACAGCTTTTCCCTATTCCAGTGTGCCAAAGCTTGGAGCATGTTGAATTTCACCAATTGCTAGATGCACCTAGTATAGCACCAAACCTAATTTTAATTAGGTTTTTTCCTATTTAAGATAAATAGCTTTATTTTTCCAAAAAGAATATCATAGTAAATGAGTCTAATAGTTATTAACTATATAGGGTTACTTGGACTCATGAGGTATATCTATGTATCCGGCCTATGAACCTGTTTAGCATTCAGTTCCAGCAACCGACAGGTTGCAGTTCAGCGACCCGGTCCCTGCACTTCGGCGACCCTCTGTGACCGCGTAGTCGAAGGGCACCGCAAGCTGTATAACTATCAACTATCCACTATCAACTATCAACTACTATATATACGAGGAAACATATGTCTTCAGATGAAAGCAAAGTTAATCAAGAAGAACTGCTCAACGAATTAAAAGAATTGAAAACATTGATTTTTGCTCTAGACAAGAAAGTTGATGTTAATTTCGTTGAACTTAAAGGAGAATTGAAACAAATTAATGTCCGAATGGATGGAGAGTTCAAATGTCTCAATGGAGAAGTGAAGAGACTTGAGGATAAATTTGATAGCTGGGAAAAACGACTACAAAATGCAGAATTTGTTAGCAAAGCTAGCGTAACAGCAATATTTCTCGGTTTTATAAGTGGTTTAGCTAAATTTCTATTTTTTTGATTCAGGAAAAAAGGTAAAATGACTAAAACTGATGAGACTACCTTAATCTTAAAATATGATTTATCTATTCCTAGAGAAGCAGATAAAATCACTAAACCAGCCAAAATAAACCCTTGGACAGGATTTGAAGTTAATGGCATTATCTCCCCTAACACAAATGGTTTAGATAGTGACCAAAAACAAGTAGCAGAAAAAATCACTCGATTCTTAAACTCTCTACCCTTTAAAGAACTAAGTGTTTTAGCCGAAAACCTAGATGAAGTGGAAGATAGCTCTGAGGAAGATAATGAAAATTCTGCTTTAGTCATGGCTTTGACAGAAGGGAAAAAGTATAGTAAAGAAGAACGCCAACAGTTAGAATGGCAAACCTTTGTCAACAGATTTCAGTGGTATAGAAAGCTATTTCAAGATTGTTGCAATCTTGCTCAAGTAGCCGAACTTCTGGAAATAACACCACAAACTGTACGAGAGCGAGTAGCAAGCCAAAGTTTATTAGCTATTACCCATAATGGCAATTTACTCTTTCCTAAATGGCAATTTGAACCAGATACTCACAACGGAGTCATAGAGGGTTTACCAGAAGTATTAGCAACTTTGAAAATATCCACTGGAGATAAAATAGGCTGGTTGATTAGACCAAATCCTATTTTAGAGCAACGAACTCCCATTGAAGCATTAAAACAGGGAGAAAAAAACCGAGTATTAGATGAAGCTAGAGGGGTAGGAATATTATAAGTGGTTGACGTTACTCCCCCACCTCCCACCCACCAGCCAAATCCAATTTTTTATATAAATTACGAAAATATTTGCTACAGATACAATGATTAGTAAAAGCTTTAACGTTGGATCCCCCTATCCCCCCTTGATCCCCCCTTGGTCCCCCCCAGTGGGGGGGGAAACAGACGTAGACGTAGGGTGGGCATTGCCCACCACAACATCTATCGCTGCGGTCACAAGCAGTCTGTAGGGTGCGTTCGCAACGCACCAAAACATTGGTTTTCCTATCACTCCACCTCATAAAATAAAAGGCGATCGCTCTTTATGAAAGAGCAGAAAATAAACTAGAATGTCCTGAAAATAATATCATAGATCTAAACAATCGTAAATTACGATCTCACATTCAAAAAGTAGCTCGAGACCACAATATGATAGTTGAGGATGGGAGTTACAGTTAAAAAAAGAGGAAGCATCCAACTTTCTCTACACATTATTCGATACCTATCTAACAGATCACAAAATCCTAATTAAAATTAGGTACTCATCTAGATTATTTTATGTTATTATAGAGCAATATGCCAATTAAGCAAGGCTATCAATTTAAGTTCTAGCATTTAAAATGGGTAGATAAAATGACTAAAAATGATGAGACCACCTTAATCTTAAAATATGATTTATCTATTTCTAGAGAAGCAGATAAAACCACTAAACCAGCCAAAATAAACCCTTGGACAGGAGAAAAAGAAGATAGTAAAGCAGAAAAGGAAAGGTTAGAAGAAGAATCTCGTCAGCGAAGATCAGAGTGGGATAGAAAACTATCAATAAGTTGTTTGACTCAAGCTCAAGTAGTAAAACTGCTGAACACAACACCACAAACTTTGCAAGAGCGAGTAAAAAACCAAAGTTTATTAGCAATTAGCTATCAAGGCAGTTTAATTTTTCCTCAATGGCAATTCGAGCCAAACAATCAAAACGGACTGGTAGAAGGTTTACCAGAAGTATTAGAAGCCTTAGAAATCTCAGCTCGGGGTAAAATAAGCTGGTTGACTAAACCAAATCCGGTTTTCCAGCAACAAGCACCAATTGAAGCTCTCCAACAGGGAGAAAAAGACCGAGTATTGCAAGAAGCTAGATGGGTGGGGATATTGTAAGTGGTTGTAGTTCGTCGTCCCCCTTCTGGCATTGTTCATCCTACTCTCGATCCTGACCCAGAGTTTTATATTTTGGAGGAAGAAAAAGAGATTTTCAGGATTTTTACTCCTGGAAGATACAATACAAAAGCATTAACTTTCCGTGATTTTGGTCCGTTACACCGTTTCGATCATCATCGTCCCGCCCATAACTCTCAACCAAAAATTGACTCCCAAAGAGGTATTTATTACGGGGCTTTGACTTTGCGGACTTGTTTGATTGAGATTTTTGGAGATACTGGGGCGATCGCAATAGATAAACAAAAAGTTGCTAGGCCAATTGTAACCAGTCCCATAAAACTCCTAGACTTGCGTGGTTTTAGAGCGATGAAAGCAGGTTCCGTAGCTGCAGTATCTATGATTAGAGAGGGCAATCTTACTCAAGAGTGGTCTCGTTATTTCTACAAACGAACAAATATCTACTCCTCAATTGACGGGCTTATCTATTCTAGCGCACATAACGGCGAAGAGGCGATCGCTCTTTATGAAAGAGCAAAAAACAAACTAGAATGTCCTGAAAATAATATCATAGATCTAAATAATCGTAAATTACGATCTCACATTCAAAAAGTAGCTCGAGACCACAATGTGATAGTTGACTATGGGAGTTACAGTTAAAAAAAGATATCTCTCCAATTGAATTGAATTGACAGATTAATTTCTTCTCCCCCCTTAATAAGGAGGGCAATTTCTTCTCCCCCCTTAATAAGGAGGGCAATTTCTTCTCCCCCCTTTTGAAGGGGGGCAATTTCTTCTCCCCCCTTTTGAAGGGGGGCAATTTCTTCTCCCCCCTTAATAAGGAGGGCAATTTCTTCTCCCCCCTTTTGAAGGGGGGCAATTTCTTCTCCCCCCTTTTGAAGGGGGGCTGGGGGGGATCCCCTCAATTATTACTACGAGGATCCAAAGCATCCCTCAACCCATCCCCCAACAAATTAAACGATAACACAGTCAAAATAATCAACAAAGCTGGCGGCCAAATCAACCAAGGTTGCAGCACCAAAATAGAAGCATTAGTAGCCAAAGAAAGTAAATTCCCCCAACTAGGATCTGGTTGCTGAATCCCCAAACCAATCAAACTCAATACGGACTCCGCCACAATAAATCCCGGCACAGCTAAAGTAGCAGAAATAATAATATAACTGGCAGTTTGCGGTAAAACGTGGCGAATAATAATATAAAAAGGGTTAGCTCCCACGGCTCGAGCTGCTTGCACAAACTCTTGTTCCTTAATAGACAATACCTGTCCTCGAATCACCCTGGCCAGTCCGGACCAACTAATAAAAGAAGTAATGAGAACGATGAGCAAAAATCGCTGGGCACTGGTGAGTCCGGGGGGTAAAACAGCAGCTAAAGCTACTAACAGATAAATACCGGGAATGGTCATTAACACTTCTACTAACCGCATTAAAATTGCGTCAATCCAGCCGCCAAAATAACCGGAAATACCTCCTACTATCATCCCCAGAGGAAAAGAAATAGTAATCCCGACTAAGCCGATAAATAAACTTATTTTTCCTCCATGTAACAGGCGACTAAACTGGTCTCTTCCTTGTTCGTCCGTCCCCAGTAAATTAATTTTACCTTCCCCAATGGCTCCAAACAGATGACGGTCTAGCTTCAAACCGGGACTGATGGTGATTTGCTTAAACTTCACCGGTAAAGGTAGACTAATTTTAGTTCTAAAACGGTAACGGTAAGTGATCGTAACTTGTTTAAATTCAAACTTGATGGGTACGGAAAAGCTAATTTTAAACAATTCATAGGGGTCTCCTTTAACAAATAACCCTAAAGGACAAGGATGTTGGAAATCTTCCTTTAATTGGCGATCGCCCGTCTCCAAATCCGTCGGGCCCAAGGTTGTAGCATAAATATGGGGTCCGATCCAGGAACCATCAGCACCATCAGATTGGTTGCGCCAATAAATCTTAGTTGGTGGTAGTAGAGAACCATCGGTTTGGGCATCATAAGGGTTATAAGGAGCAAAAAAATCCGCCCCAATAACTGCAATATAGAAAAATAGGAGTAAAATTGCCCCAATACGGGCGAGAGTATTTTGTTTGAGATTCTGCCACCAATTCATGATACTTCTCGGGAAAAGGTCAACCGCCCCCCCTGTTCCCCCCCCAGTGGGGGGAAACAGGGGGGGACCGAAGGGGGGGACACGGCTAATTTATTAGCCTCCCCCGTCAGGGTCCGGAGACAAAAGAGTCCCCCATAAACTCCCATTTCTGGGGTAAGTTTGCCTCGTCAAAGTTATCGGTCGGTACTATCCAAGCCGCACTGCCTTACCCCTCGTAGAGCTGTTTAACGACTCGGTTCTAGAGCCTGGGACTGGCACGCATCCCAGGGTAGGAACTTTAACACTTGCCAATAACGTAGTCCCCATAAAGAGAACTTAGACTGGTCAGCTAGCTTTAGCTTCAGGGCACGAAGCCCCGTTGCTTCAGCGCGGGGTGCTGACAGGATTTAGCTACCAATTTATACTGTCTTAATTTATAGTACTTAATGACTTATACCACTCAAGAGCTAATTCAAATTTTAGACCAAGAACTGAAAGCCAATTGGCGAGGGGAAAGAATTGTCTTATCATCCGCAGAGCGCATCCAAAATCCAGTAGTAGCCAAAGCTCTCAACTTAGATAGAGTGAGTAAAGTCTTTGCCTACCAAGACTTTCGCCGGGAAATCCATCAATATCAAAGAGACAATCAAGTTTCTGGCCTTATTTGGCAGGAGTCTACTTTCCAAGGGGTTTCCCTCCGCAGTCCCCAACTATACAACCAATTAATTGCCATTCCCGGAGATAAAGCAATTCTCATAGCCGCTAAAAAATCGGTTCTGTCCTTTTGGTCTCAAATCACTTCAGGCTTGAATATTTGGCTCGCAGGACCCCCCCATCGTCAAATTACCATGGATTCCCTGCAAGAATTGATTGCAGCCACAGAATGGGCCGAAGTTGAAGCAGCCAGGACAGAAGTGTACCTCGGTTTGTGTTGGGGCAATCCCAACCACTGTCAGTATCAATGGGCTGCCCCCGAATCCGGTTGTTATCGCATTATTGCCACTCCCACAGAGCCTGGACAAATCAAATTTTGAACCACCACTGTGGCACAGGCTTCCAGCCTGTGTACCAATTGGATTAGTAGGGTGCTACGCCGACACCACACTACCTTTCGTTCTATAAAATAAACTAAAATAACTTGGATTGATGTAGGAGATTGCTCGTGCCAGAAGCAGTTGGTGTAATTCAGACTTTAGGTTTTCCCGCAGTATTAGCAGCAGCAGACGCTATGGTTAAAGGAGGTAGAGTCACTCTAGTCACCTTTGATAAAGCAGAAAGAGGGGATTTCTTCGTTGCCATTCGGGGTACTGTTTCCGAGGTGAAACAAGCCATGGATGCTGGGATGGCAGCAGCTAACAATACTTTCGGCGGCAAAGTCCAAACCCATTATACCGTACCGAACCCGCCGGAAAACATTGTGGCTGTTTTGCCCATCGCTTATTCTGAGGATGTAGAAGAATTTCGTTGAGCCAAATCTTTCCCTCTTTATACTAAGAATCAATGTGGTCAAAAGTAGCTGTTTCCGGCTAAATATGTATTTGTTCATTGTGGGGTAGCCCTCTGGGCTGCCTAGCTTTCAAGGTAAGCCACGACGCACCCACTGGTATAGCACTACGCATTTAGGTATTGTCATTAATAAAGCCTGAAACCTAGTCATAGCCTATTTTTGAACTTTGAATTTTGAATTTTGACGAATTTAGTAGCGCTATAACTGGTCCCTGCTGACTGATCGCCGAATTTGTCCCCTATTGGCATATAATCGATTTTGGCAAGGTAGAGGAGATCATTTATGCCAGCTCAGTCAGCAGTAGGTTCCATCGAAACAAAAGGTTTTCCCGGCATATTGGCAGCAGCAGATGCCATGGTCAAGGCGGGTAGAGTCACTCTCGTCGGCTATATTAGAGTAGGTAGCGCTCGTTTCAATATCAATATTCGGGGTGATGTTTCCGAAGTGAAAACTGCTATGGATGCTGGAATTGAAGCAGTTAAACGTACTGAGGGCGCTACTTTGGAATCCTGGGTTATTATTCCTCGTCCCCACGAGAACGTAGTGGCAGTATTGCCTATTGACTACAATGAGAAGGTTGAACCCTATCGCGATGCTGTGGAAAGAGCTGTCCTACCCAGTCTTCCACGGCGCTAAATTTGTTGGTTGTTGGTTATTTGTTGTTGGTTGTTTGTTGTTTGTTGTTTGTTATTGGTTGTTTGTTGTTTGTTGTTTGTTGTTTAGAGCTGAATATATAGAAAGATAATTGTGGGGTAGCCCCCGCAGGGCAAGTCTGGGCTGCCTAGTTTTCAACAAGTTAAGCCGCGACTATTGAGTCAACTATCAACTATCCACTATCCACTATCAACTATCAACTATCCACTATCAACTATCCACTATTATGCGATATCGATCTTGTTATTTCCCACTAATTCTTTCAACTTCACTTGAATTGCCTTTTGCAACTCCTCTCGCTTAACTTCAATCCCATTATTGAAATTGCCCGGATTTGCCATGAAGATAATACTATCTACTTGCTTCGTAGAAAACAGTTGAAAGAGAATATGAGTTACAAACATGGGAATGGGTTGAACTTGGTGGTTTAAAGTATTGCTAAAAGCAATTGCATCTTCAATCCGAGCAAAAGTGTAGATAACCTTTTTCTCTAACTGAGGATCGAGACGATTGCTGAGAGTGTTTACAACCCAATCCCCACTTTCTGTTTGCGGCAGATAATATTCTGGATATTTCAGATTAGTAGAAAATTGCTTCAGAACGGGAGTGACTCCTCGGGACATTATTAATGAAGGAACGCCGTAGTTCGGTGCGTCCTCAATTAGAATTTGAAGTTGTGGCTCTAAATCCATTTATAGTTGATAGTTGATAGTGGATAGTTGATAGTTTTTTCGTAGGGTGGGCATTGCCCACCACAGCATCTATCGCTGTAGTCAAAAGCAGTATCAATAGTCTCCCGACGGACTGCAGTTTTAGACCCAACTGGTTTTGACCACACCCGTGGATAGTTGACAGCTACTGAGGTGCGCGACCCGCCCCCAAATAAAAATGAGAAACTTCCCCTGTTCGCCTTGTCGCACTGAGCAATTCTATCCTATTATAGGGCAATCAAGTGTTTCAGAAGTTAAAATACTTGATAAATAAGGAAAAAATTTTTCACACATATTCTAAATCATCCCTTCCCATCTGTGTTCATCTGCGTTCATCTGCGGTTAATAGACATTTTTTCAGTTTTCAGATTCGGTCGAGTGAGAAAATTCTTACTCCATGATAACAGAGTTTGATGCTTTTTCCATTAAGATTTGGTGCGCACTTTGTACCTCTTCTTCTGCCGATGCTTTTCTTTGAAGATAACTCCCATCCGATTGTAATTCCCAAGCTTGACGATTGTCTGCTTGGAGAATAGCTAAAATTTCTTGCAATTGTTTCCTAATCTTCGGGTCTTCTACAGGAGTAACTGCTTCTACCCGTCGATTTAAATTCCTTTTCATCAAATCCGCACTACCTAGATATATCTCTTCTTTTTCTCCATTTTGGAAGTAAAAAATACGAGAATGTTCTAAAAAACGACCGATAATACTAATTACTTTAATATTCTCACTCACTCCTTCCACACCGGGACGGAGACAGCAAATTCCCCGCACAATTAAGTCAATTTTAACCCCTGCTTGAGAAGCTTGGTAGAGACTTGCGATAATGTCTGCATCTACTAGGGAATTCATTTTCATAATAATTCTTCCTTTTCCCTCATCCCGGCGACAAATTTCTGCTTCCCGCTCAATTTTCGCTGTTATTTGTTCTCGCAAATTCACGGGAGCCACTAAAAGTTGGCGATAGGTTTTTTGTCGAGAATATCCAGTTAAATAATTAAACAAATCAGTTAAATCAGCTCCCAATTCCGGACGACAGCTCAATAAACCTAAATCCGTATATAAATTAGCAGTTTTCGGATTGTAATTCCCCGTCGCAATATGAACGTAGCGGCGAATTTTCTCTTCTTCTTGACGCACTACTAAGACTATTTTCGTGTGAGTTTTCAACCCTGTCAAACCGTAAACTACATGGACTCCCGCTTGTTCTAATTTACGGGCCCAAAGAATGTTATTTTCCTCGTCGAAGCGAGCTTTCAATTCCACTAACACTGCTACTTGCTTATCATTTTCTGCTGCAGCAATGAGTGCATTGATAATAGGAGAATCTCCAGAAGTCCGATAAAGAGTCATTTTAATGGCCAGTACTTGGGGGTCGCTGGCTGCATCCGTAATAAAATGGTTGACTGTAGCCCGGAAAGAATGATAGGGATGGTGTAACAGCAGGTCTGACTTTTGAATTAAGCGAAAAATATCTCTGCTTTCTCCACTCTGACTGTCTCTATCTTCTAGTTCTGATATGTAGCGAAACTCTGGAGGAACTACTGGGTACCAGGAAGGTTCTTTTAATTGAGGAAGGGGTAATTTCGTCAGAAATATTAAATCTGCCAATCCCAGCAAACTCTCAATTTGATAGACATCTCTTTTTTCTAAAGATAGTTCCCCTAGTAAAGTTTCAAGTACTGATTCTGGCATTGAGGAGTTAATTTCTAGTCGCACTGCGGAACCACCGAAACGCCGTTTCTGCAATTCTTGTTTGATTACCAATAACAAGTCATCTCCTTCTTCTTCTTCTAGTTCCAAGTCGGCATTTCTAGTGATGCGAAAGGGATGGCATTCTTGGATTTTCATGCCGGGGAATAAGGCTGCTAAATTGTGGGTGATTACCTGTTCTAAAGGAACTCCTACCCATAGGTGGTTTTTCAATGGTGTTAAGGGTTCTGGGAAAGAGATGAAGCGGGGTAGCATTTTGGGGACTTTGATACGGGCAAATAATTCTACATCTGTGTCCGGTTCCCGCAGTACTACGGCGAGGTTGAGACTGAGGTTGGAAATGTAGGGAAAAGGGTGGGAATGGTCTATGGCCAGGGGAGTGAGAACAGGGAAGATATTTTCTTGAAAATACTTTTCTAGATACTTACTCTGCTCTTCATTCAAGCTGGGATAGTCCATGATGCGAACACCATGAGGGACTAATTCTGGCTTGAGGATGGTTTCAAAATGGCGATGGAGTTCTTGCACCATGGGACTCAAGCGCTGGCTGATGTCTTCCAGTTGTTGGGAAGGGGTGCGTCCGTCAGCAGTTAGCTTGCTGATTCCTGCTTTGACTTGCTCTTTTAAGCCCGCTACTCGTACCATGAAGAACTCGTCTAGGTTGGAGCTGAAGATAGCGCAAAATTTCAGTCTTTCTAGGAGGGGGGTTCTGGGGTCTAATGCTTCGTGTAAAACTCTGCGGTTGAATTCTAACCAGCTTAGTTCTCGGTTAAAGTAGTACTGTGGGTCTTGAAGATTAATTTGTTTGGCAGTTTTTTTTGCTTTGGCCATGTTGGTTGTTGGTTGTTGGTTGTTAGTTGTTGGTTGTTAGTTGTTAGTTGTTGGTTGTTGGTTGTTAGTTGTTAGTTGTTGGTTGTTCCTTAATGCTTATATTGTAGCAGAAATATTAATTTATATTAGAGTCGGGTGGGAGAAATGTATAATAATTTACAAATAAATTGTAAAACTCAATCGTTTTTCTTTATTGTGGGAAAAAAACTTTGTATCTTTTTCCCTATTCCCTCTTGCCTCTTGCCTCTTGCCTATTCCCTATTCCCTATTCCCTCGACCGAATCTGAAAATTGAGAACAAGCTAAGAACCAAGAGGAATAAGGCTTTTACAAGTAGGGGGCATAATAGCCCAGATGTTCGTCACGAATTAAATTTTGAATTTTGAATTTTGAATTTTGAATTCTCCCGAGGGAGCTATTAATTGATTGATGGCTTCTTGGGGATTGTTAGCGATGAAAACATTATGGGGAGAAAGATGAGTAAAGAAGTCTTGGGCAAGGCGATCGCGAAGAGATCCGTTTTGCGGTGCGCCCGTCAACAAAACCACTTGTTTACCATTTTTCAAAGCGAGAGCCACCTCGGAAGCAGTTCCCAGTCCCATACCGCAGGCAATAATAGCATCGGAAGTGAGGACATTGAGATTATTGCGACCGTGGCCTAAATCGGTGACAATGGGGATATCTACGGCAGGGGATTGACCGGTAGTATTGTTACCCGGTAATATACCGATAGTTAAGCCTCCTGCTGCTTTAGCACCCCGACTGGCTGCATCCATCACCCCCATGTTTCTGCCACCAGTGAGCAAGATCCATCCTTGTTTGGCAATGAGTTCCCCTAGCTTATAAGCATAGTCTATATCGGTAGGGGTGGCTCCTTGACCAGGTCCCATTACTCCAATTATTTTAGTTGTTGGTTGTTGGTTGCTTGCACTGAGCGTAGTCGAAGTGTTGGTTGTTTGTTTGTTTGTTGTTTGTTGTTTGTTTTTAGTCATTATTTATTAGCTATAAATGAGAAAGGAGCCATGGACTGCGGTGGTGTCAACCTCTGATAACACTGTAAACCTACAATCAATTTAACCAATAATCCACCACAGGCTAGAAGCCTGTGCCACCAACAAATAACCAATAACCAATAACCAATAACCAATAACCAATAACAATTAAATAAACGTTTTTAAAAGCACAGCACTGGTAATGCCGAAAATAGCTGCCCAAATAATTAATTCAACAAAACTAATTTTCAGATTGGGAAAGCGCTTTTTCAACCACGAAGGCATCCAAGCTTGAGTATTGGGCGTTTCTTGAGTATTTGGGTTTTCTTGGGTTTTAACTTCCTCTGGAGAACGTTCTGATTTCCGCTGCTGCTTAATTTTCGCTTGTCTTCCCACGATCTTATTTGCGATACAATAAGATGATTATAGCAGTTGACAGTTGACAGTGGATAGTGGATAGTGGATAGTGGATAGTTATACAGCAACCTGCGGTTGCTCTCACTTAACACGAAACACTTTCATAGGCCGGTGAATATAGATGTACCTGTGACCACAAATCTTAATATTTTGACAAACAACAAACAACAAACAACAAATAACCAACAACAAACAACAAACAACAAACAACAAACAACAAATGAGCTTTTACGAAAAACTAAATGAGGCGATCGCCCGCAATAACACTTTATTAATAGCCGCAGTTGAGCCCAACCCAGAAATAATGCCGGAGGGATTCGACAAACTCTGGGACTGGCTGCAATTTACCATAGAAGCCACAAGCGATCGCGTATGTGCCTACAAGCCAACCCTAGGCTTCTACCAAGCTTTAGGTGCTAGGGGACTGGAACTGCTCAATCGGGTTCTAGAAGCCATTCCCTCCCAGATTCCAGTTATTTTAGATGCCAAACACGGAGATATCAACAGCAGCACCCTTCTGGCCCGTACTGTCTTCAGCCATTGGCAAGTGGATGCCATCACTCTCAATCCCTATGCAGGACAAGACCAAGTAGCGCCTTTTTTACTCTATGCCGATAAAGGAATATTTGTTCTCTGTCATACCTCCAATCCCGCTGCGGTGTCATTGCAAGAATATCCCAGCCCCGAATCCCCTTTTTACCTGAAACTAGTGGAAGAAGCGAGAACTTGGGGAACGCCAGAGCAAGTTGCTTTAGAAGTGGGCAGCACCGAGGCAGATGTTTTTGCCAAAGTGCGGGAAACTGCACCGGAACGAATTATTTTAGCCCGCAGTATTTGGGGAGAAGAAAATAACTTAGAGCAAATTATGGCAGCAGGTTTGGATCGCTCTGGAGCCGGTTTGTTAATTCCTTTGCCTTTAGAATATTTGGTTCGGAAAGATAAAGTAGAAGAAATTCCTTCTTTACAGCAAGAAGTAAATCAAATTAGAAATAATATTGTGCGAGAAGGTTCTAGTTGCCAGGTCTGGATGTCCGATGTTTGTTTATTAAATCGCCATCCCTATCAAGATTTAATCTTACAGATTTACGATTTAGGTTGCTTGTTATTTGGGGAATACGTCCAAGCGTCCGGGGCTACTTTTCCCTATTATATCGATTTGCGCACCATTATCTCCAATCCCCAAGTATTTCATCTAGTTTTGCAAGCCTATGGAGATATTCTCCAAAGTCTTTCCTTCGATCGCATTGCCGGAATACCCTACGGTTCCTTACCCACTGCCACTGGTTTGGCTTTAAATCTAAATCGTCCCATGATTTTCCCTCGTAAAGAAGTAAAAGCTCACGGTACGAGAAGAGTCATAGAAGGGGAATTTCATGCTGGGGAAAAAGTGGTGGTAGTAGACGATATTTTAATTAGCGGTCAAAGCGTGATGCAAGGAGCGAAAAAATTGGAATCTGCTGGTTTAGAAGTAGAAGATATTGTAGTATTTATCGACCACGGTGGGGGAGTGAAAGAAAGATTGCAGGAAAATGGTTATCGAGGTCACTCCGTATTGACTATTGCTGAGATTGTCAGTACTTTATATGCTGCAGGAAGAATTAATGAAGAGCAATATAATACCATTGAATCCATTGAATCTATTGAAGAGAATAAGTGAGACTGTTTTTAGCGATCGCCTTTTGGGAAAACTAGAATTAGCAAAATGTAATAATACTTGCCCGAAAATCCAGATAATAGCCACAAGTCTATTAATCATCCAACAAACCATCCCTTCCCATCTGTGTTCATCTGCGTTCATCTGCGGTTAATCAATCATCCCCATTTCCAATTACTAAGCAAAAACACCCACTTTCTACTCTATCGATAGGGTCGTTTTCCAAACTTTCAGCACCATCAGGGAGAGCGAACAGCTTTATGATCTGGAAAAAAAGCTGCGGAAGGCTAGTTGAGGGTATTAGACTATTCCAAGTTGACAGTTGATAGATTCTATTGTAGGTTGGGTTGAGGTAACGAAACCCAACAAGCCCAGAAAACTTGTGTTGGGTTTCCCTATCGCTCAACCCAACCTACAAATTTTTAGAACATTGTTTTATTTGTAGCATTCTTTTTCAGATTATATCAAAGAGATGGAGAATTGGCGATCGCCTCCTAAAATAAAGTCTAAGATTGTAATAAACCGCAGAGGACACAGAGGACGCAGAGGGAAGCAGTTCGACGACCCTCTCTGTCCGGGGAGAGAGAGATTGCATTATTTAGATACACAATATCTTAAAATAAGACCAACAACCAACACTCTCGCGTAGCTCAGTGCAGGCAACCAACAACCAACAACCAATAACAAACTTGATTAACTCTCTCCTTCAACCCTTCCAACATTTTGGCGTTCATCTCGGATTAGAACGAATTAAACATCTTTTAGACCAATTAAATAACCCTCATCACCGCGTCCCCATCATCCATGTTGCGGGAACTAACGGGAAAGGTTCCGTCTGCGCCTATCTCTCCTCTATCCTTACTGAAGCAGGTTATAAAGTGGGACGCTATACTTCCCCCCATTTAGTGGATTGGACCGAACGTATCTGCATCAACGGACAACCTATTGCTATTTCTACTTTGGAGGGAATTATCGCAGAAATTACAGCGGTAATTGAGAATCCCCCCAACCCCCCTTCATAAGGGGGGAGAAGAATACCCCCCTTGTTAACGAGAAGAATACCCCCCTTGTTAACGAGAAGAAT
>JH610921.1 GCA_000252485.1 Prochloron didemni P4-Papua_New_Guinea
ACCCCCCTTGTTAACGAGAAGAATACCCCCTTTTAAGGGGGATCAAGGGGGGATCCAGAGGAGCCAGTAGAAAGAGAAAGTCCCACTCAGTTTGAAGTAATTACTGCAGCTGCTTATTTATACTTTGCCCGAGAAGAAGTAGATCTAGCAGTGATGGAAGTAGGATTAGGAGGGAGGTTAGATGCCACCAACGTCTGCGACAATCCTCTCGTAACCATTATCACATCCCTCAGTCGAGAACACTGGCAGCGCCTCGGTCCCACCCTCTCAGACATTGCTAGGGAAAAGGCCGGTATCCTCAAACCGGATTGTCCTGCTGTTATAGGGGTTCTTCCCCCCGACCCTAAGGCTGTAGTAGCTGCCAGAATCGCAGAATTGCACTGTCCTACTGTTTGGGTAGAACCAGCAACCCTGGTCCCCGGACAGGAAAGACGAGCCGCATATGGAGGAATTGAATATTCTTTACCTTTGCTGGGAGACGTGCAATTAATTAATTCTGCTTTGGCAATAGCTGCCATTCAACTGTTGCAACAACAAGGTTGGCATATTCCTGATATTGCTATTAGTTCGGGAATGGCTCGAACTAGTTGGCCGGGAAGAATACAATGGACCCGTTGGGGCGATCGCCCTTTGTTAATAGATGGGGCTCACAACCCTGCTGCAGCTCAAGTATTGGCTCGCTACGTTCGCAGTCTGGGTACTGAGGTGACTTGGGTCATGGGAATACTCGCTACTAAGGATTGGGACGATATCTTTAAGGCTTTGTTGCGGAAGGGAGACAAACTTTATCTGGTTCCCGTTCCCGACCATAGTACAGCAAAGCCAGAAGAATTGGCAAAGATAGCAAGAAACATCTGCCCTGACTTAGCCGCTTGTGTAACTTTTCCCGATTTATTTGTTGCTTTGGAAGCCGCTATGAACGGTAAAGAACAACCGGTTTTGTGCGGTTCTTTGTATTTATTGGGTTATTTCTTGAACCACAGATTAACTCACAGGCAAGATGAATAGAGATAATTTTCTGTAGGGGCGCATGGATTTGCGCCATTCTCTGCTATAATATTTAATTAAATATCCTCAAATCGAAACAATCTATGCCAACCCAAGAAATTATTACCAACCCTGTATCTACAGAAGCATCAGTTAGAGAAAAATTACACCAGGAAATAGAACAAGTACCAGATGAAATTTTAGCTATAGCTTTAGAGTTTCTTCTCTTTTTAAAGTCTCGTTATTCTAACTCCTCAATGGAAAAACAGACCCCTTCTACAGCAACATCAATCCTAAAAACGCTGGAACGCATTGGTAAATGGGAAGGAGATGACTTTGATGAATGTTTAGAGTTGGTACATGCTTCTTCTTATTAAGCAAAACAATCAACAACTTTAAAGAGTAAATCATATGAAATGGCAAGGAATTCAATTTTCACCCTTGTTTTTAGTTGACCTCCTTGGGTCTGTCTCGTTATACTGTATCTTGTAGGATAAAGTATCCGGATGGAATCGACGATTGAAATCAAGCTCTTGGAGACTGATGAAGGAAAAGTCCCTTTTGAAGAATGGTACGATTCGCTTCGTGATAAAGTAACCAAAGTTCGAGTTCGACGACGTTTAGACCGAATCCAACTAGGTAACTTTGGTGATACGAAATCAGTCGGTGAGGGCGTTTACGAACTACGGTTTCATTTCGGGGCAGGATATCGAGTGTATTTTGCTCGTCTGGGAAATACAATAATCGTTCTTGTCGCTGGTGGTAATAAAAGTACTCAAAAGACGGACATTGCCCAAGCCAAAGCTCTATGGAGGAAATATCAGCATGAAGCTCAAAAGTATACACGAAAGCTTGGATCGTGACTTACAAGATCCGGAGTATGTGGCTCTCTATCTCAATGATGCTCTCCATTACGGCTCACCAAAAGAGTTTTACCTTGCCTTGAGAAACGTAATACTCGCCACCCAAGGAATGAGTCAGGTAGCCACTGAAACTGAGCTAGGAAGAGAAAGTCTCTATAAGGCACTTTCCGAGTCGGGAAATCCAGAATTCTCAAACGTCCAGAAAATTCTCTCCACCTTGGGTTTGCAAATCTCCATCGAACGGGTGTCCTCAAAAGTAGTTGATAGAGTTTTTTAGTAGGGTGCGGCACTGCCCACCACAGCTTGCGGTGAGGTTGAGGAGGAAAGCTGCTTACTTGGTTAAAATTTGGTTATGGTGGGCGATGCCCGTCACAGGCAAGATGCCTGTGCCACAATGAATAAAGATGATTTTCTGTTAACGCGCGCCGCGGAGCGGATCCGTTCCGGATCGCCCGATCTGAAAAGCGATGGCTTACTGTACCTTATTGAGTCAGATCAACGCTATATTTTATCCAATTGTTACTCTACTATCATAAGCGAATTTGGTATCACTATTATATTTGTAGCATTCTTTTTCAGATTTCATATAACCAAAGTACTGAAAAGACGGATATTAATAAAAATATCTAGTTTATCGTGGCACAGGCATCTTGCCTGTGACTCGATCGTCTTGCCTGTGACTCCAAACTCCATCGCTCCCAGGTTTCAATTTGTGTCATTGTCCAAGCTGAGTTAATTTATATGGCAGAAAATTCTCAACAACGGGAGAGTAATCTTAATCGTGTCAGAGAGTTTTTGAAGAATATTTTAATCTACGAAATTGACAAAGACAGACACCAAAGAGGGCGCGGTCTCTTTCGGGAAAAGGGTTATCGGCAAACCCTTCGCTTAAAAGCGTTTGAATTTCTTCTGGAGTAAGAATGTTTGCCCTGCCGTGACGGTCAATTTTCATCTTTTACCGCACAACCACGTACAACCTATAATTGAACCGCCCTTACCCTACATCCGTCAATCTCTCCTCTGACAGGGGTGAGCGCAATAGCTTAATTTTACTAACACTCTCGCTAACGTTTAAAGATTGAGCAAAAGGTCAATAAAGTTGAGTTAAGTCAACTACTGTTTCTGCTAATTTGTTAAAATTTTTCTTAAAGATTTGACGATTCTTTTTCATCGTTTCCAAGACTGCACCAGATTGTTCTATTTGATTATCTGATAAGGCAAACACTGGGACATTGTGCTTTTGTGATTGAGCAATCAATGAATTGAAATCAGAGATGTTTGCTAAATTGTAAGGTGTATCATCCGTACTAGCAGCATTAAATTTTGCTTTTGAAATTACCATATTCATCTTTGACAAAGCAGGGACGAGTTGAGTGTTTGTCGTATCTTTAATCCTATCGATCCAGCTTTGGAAAGATGCAGCAGGTTTACCGCCACGAGGACGATAACGCTGGGAGACAGTTCCTATAAACTGAGGTGGTTTTTCTTCCAAAGGATAACTAAGACTGGTGTCTCTAAAAGAAGTTTTCTCGATCTCATCATTCCATTTAGGAAGTACTCTTGCTAGAGAACGGATTGCTTGATCGCAGTAATAATCTGGAGAAGTTGGAACAACAAAATAATCACTTCCCATCAAGAAGCATTGATTCAAAGCTCCTACACTTGGACTCATGTCCAGTAAGACGAAATCAATATCTTTACTATCTGCCGTTATCCTAATTAAATGAGTTACTGACCCTGGTAGATTCTGCAAAGCAGGAATAGCTGAACCTGTTCTGAGTGCAACGGCTAGTTGGGATTCGTTTTCTGCTAAGTCTATATGTCCAGCAAGTAAAAATAAATTCTTATTATTGGTGGAGATAATTGTTGCTGGTTGCAGAGCTTTCTGTAAACCTTTAAAACTGGGTTCAAGACAAGTATTCAAGTCGGAATCTGGGTACGTATTGTAAAACTCCTCAAAGTCTAAATGCCCATTGAAACCGAATACTGTACCAGTAAGATTACACTGTGGGTCGCCATCTACTATTAAAACTTTTTTTCCTAGATCTGCTAATGCCCAACCTAAGTTAAATGTTGTAGTTGTTTTACTGACTCCTCCTTTATGATTAAACAGTGAGATAAGAATCGCCATATAGTAGTCCTCCAGAGAATGCTAGTAAGGTAGCACGTTGCAATTATATAGTTACCAAACTGAACTATACCACTACGCATCAATTTTAGCACATTGCCCCAAGGCAGGACGTTGGCTCTATAGCCTTAATGTCCTAAGCTGCTCGCGTAGTGCTATATAGCCCAAGTGCAATAAAAACCGTGGCACAGGCATCTTGCCTGTGACTTCATCTCATCTTGCCTGTGACTTCATCTCATCTTCCCTGTGACTTCATCTGCATTTAAAACAACCTTGATTATCCAAAATTATAATGTTTCTTCACATCTTGATTAATTTCCCAAGTACAAGACATGCCACGAGGAAAGGTAACTAAGTCTCCTTTTCCCACTTGCACCGGTTCCCCACCATCGGGAGTAACAACTACATCACCTGCCAGAAAATAGCAAGTTTCTGCAGAATCGTAAGTCCAGGGAAATGTAGAAACTTCCTTGGTCCAAATTGGCCAATCAAAAACCCCTAACTGTTGCAGGCGTTCTTCAGAAGGGTTACGGTCGATGTTAATGCCTTTTGTCTGCGCAGCTACCATGGGAATACCCTATCAGCTATTAGTTCACAATTCTGAACATATTCTAAAGCTAAAACGGACAAAAGGCAAATGGAAAGATATAGCGCTACGCGCAATTCAAACTGAGAAATTCCAAATTCAAAGGTAGGCTATGACTATGTTTTAGGCTTTATTAATGTCCTAACCTTAATGCGTAGTGCTATACAATTAAATCAGAACTAAAAATTTTGATTTTAGCCGCTTTATCCCGGTGAGAAACCCGGTTTCTAGGTTTGTTTGCCTAAGTCCTGATCTAGTTTTCTCAGAATATTGTAACTGCAGAGAGTCAGGAGACTATTGATACTGCTTTTGACCACAGCGACAGATGTTGTGGTGGGCAGTGCCGCACCCTACTAAAAAACTCGCGAATTCTACTTTTGAACACACCCTTAGACTACTTCCCCACACTCATCTACTAAATAGCAGAGAGCCCGGAAACGGAGACCGGTGAGTTGGTCGTAGAAAGGATTCAACTTACACAAAGGAGGGATATGAGCTACTTTTCGCCCTAAGATTCTCAAATCTCTTTCAAAGGGACATTGCGCTGGGATGACTTTAGATAGAAACCGAGCAAAGTTGGCATTGTGGATCTCAATTTTATCCAGCCAGTTACGTACCGCGTCTAGGGAATTGAAGGTAATTGTCTCTAAGATGCCTAGACGAGGGTTACTGGAAAGAATTTCCGACTCAGATTCTGTCTTACTTTGACTTGTTCTCGACAGCATGATGTCCTCTAGAAATATTTCATGCAGGTTTTTAGATGTTGCCTGCTCTTTTTTAGTTCCCACTCACTATAACAACCCTATTTTCCAATTAGAGCAAGAAAATGTTAAATTTGCTACATTTTAAGGTAAAGTTTTGATGAAGAAGTTATAACAATGAACAATGAACAATGAACAATAAACAATGAACAAGGAACAATGAACAAGGAACAATTGAGAGTTGGATTAGAACAATGCTCTAAAACCTTTGTACAAAGGTCATTGAGGAAGTTTTGTGGGGAGTGGATTTGGGGGAAATCTGTAAATACACCCAACCATAGGTAGTATATTTGGATCCAATCGTTATTAATACTTGAGTATTAATGCGAACAACTACTGTTTGATTATTTAACTATTAGATGAATTACGAAAATATTTGCTACAAATAGTTTGTAACTCGTAGGTTGGGTTGAGGTAACGAAACCCTTCGGCTACGCGGCCCCAGCACTTCGGCTCCGCGGTCCCTGAGCGCTTGCCCTGCAGTTCGACTCCGCGGTCCCTGAGCGCTCGCCCTGAGCGAAGTCGAAGGGTAGCCGAAGGGCACTGGCCGCGTAGTCGAAGGGTAGCCGAAGGGCAGTGACCGGGTCGTCGAAGGGCAGGGCAACGCCCAACAGCAAGGGTTGTTGTGTTGGGTTTCGCTATCGCTCAACCCAACCTACAATTATTTATAACACTATTGTATCTGTAGCAACCATTTTTAGATTTGAGATTAGATGATAATATTAAAATTGCTCATTGTTAATTGTTAATTGTTAATTGCTCATTGTTAATTGTTAATTGCTCATTGTTAATTGTATTTTCCCCAACCATTCAATTAAATTATCTAACTGTTGCTGAGGTTTCACCATTCCCAAACCCCTCACAGTTACTTTCTGTTTGGAATAAACAAAGCGCGATCGCAAATGTGTGGGCAATTTTTCTTCTAACAATTTCCAACCAGGTTCAGCCATAGGAGTTAGCATCACCACATGTTGTTTTCCTTCCGGTTTAATCTTAGAAAAACCCAAAGATTTAGCTATTTGTTTCAATCGAACTACACTCAATAACTGTTGCGCGGGAGCGGGAATCGGTCCATAGCGATCGCTCCAGGCTGCGGCAATGGCCTTTAATTCTCGCTCGGAATTAGCAGCCGCACAAGAGCGATAAGCATCCATTTTCTGCTCTAAATCCCCTATATAGTTGGCTGGAATAAAAGCAGTTAATTGCAAATCTACTTGGGTATCCTCTACTTGAGGAATTTCTTGGCCTTGAATTTCGGCGATCGCCTCTTGCAACATATCCATATACAATTCAAAACCGATCGCTTCCATTTGTCCCGATTGTTCCGCACCCAAAAGATTGCCCACTCCTCGAATTTCCATATCTCTAGTGGCCAACTGATAGCCAGAACCCAATTGACTAAACTCCTGCAAGGCTCGCAATCGCTGTTGGGCTTTATCGGATAAAGTCCTGCCATTGGGGTACAATAACCAAGCGCGAGCTTGAATTCCGGAACGTCCTACCCGACCCCGCAGTTGATACAATTGAGATAAACCAAAATTTTGAGCATCTTCCACAATAATGGTATTCACCCGAGGAATATCCAAACCAGATTCAATAATGGTGGTACAGACTAAAATATCTGCATCCCCATTATTAAAGCCCAACATGGTAGATTCTAACTCCCCTTCCGGCATTTGACCGTGAGCAATGGCTACTTTCCCACTGGGAACCATCTGTTCCAACTGCACCGCTACTTTCTCAATCCCTTCTACCCGACGCACTACGTAAAACACCTGTCCCCCCCGATCCAGTTCGTTGCGAATGGCAGTTCTCACTACTTCCGGGTTATAGGGAGATAAATGGGTTTGAATAGGACGGCGAGAAGGTGGGGGAGTAGCGATGATACTCATTTCCCGAATCCCAGACAGGGACATGTAGAGGGTGCGGGGAATGGGAGTTGCAGTGAGAGTGAGAACATCTACTTGGGCTTTGAAATTTTTAATCTTCTCCTTCTGATTAACGCCAAAACGCTGTTCTTCATCAATTACCAACAGCCCCAAATCCCGAAATTTCACTTCCTTACCTAAAAGTTGCTGGGTTCCCACCACAATATCCAATTCCCCGGTAGCCAAACGCTTGATAATTTCCCGACGTTCCCCAGCACTGCGAAAACGATTCAACAAACCAATATTAATGGGATAGGGAGCGAATCTTTCTTTCAAGGTGTGGTAATGTTGCTGACTAAGAATAGTAGTAGGAGCCAGAAAAGCCACTTGCTTGTTGGCAGCAGTGACAGCCTTGAAAATCCCCCGCACTGCAACTTCCGTTTTACCAAAACCCACATCCCCGCAAACCAACCGGTCCATAGAGCGATCGCTTTCCAAATCTCGCTTTACGTCCTGAATCGCCTTTAACTGGTCTGCAGTGGGTTGATAGGGAAAGGAATCTTCCAATTCTTTTTGCCAGGCTACATCAGGAGGATAGGCATATCCCGTCAATTCAGAACGCTTGGCATATAATTGCAACAAATCGAAGGCCAGCTTTTTCACCGCCTTGCGCACCCGATTCTTCTTACTTTGCCAAGCCTTACCGGACATTTTATCCAATTCTGGCGGACGCTTCTCAGTTCTGCGGTAGCGAGAGAGAACTTCCAAGCCATCGGCAGGTACTCTTAATAACCCATCCGCATATTTAACTGCTAAATACTCTCGCGTTGCCACAGTTTCCAGTTTGAGAAATCTTCCCACTCCGTGGCGCTTGTGAACCACGTAATCCCCCGGACGCAATTTATTTAAATCCACCGTTTTCGAGGCTGCGCGGCGGCGCTTGCGCACGTAGCTGGCAGTTACCAGGGAATGTTGGCCGAAGAATTCCCGATCCGTCACCACCACTATTCTATAAGTAGGCAAGATAAAGCCTTCTAATTCTGCCAGTCCGGAATATTTCAGCGCCACCGGGGTAGAGTCTTGGTGCAGTTTCTCAATAGCTGGATAATTTTGAACATTGGGAATAAACTGAGCAGGACAATCATGTTCCTGAAGGAGGGAAGCAGAACGAGAAGGTTGAGCGGAAATCAGCCAAATGCCATATTTATTCAAGGTCATATTGCTGTAGATTTCCTGTTTACCCCGAAGAATGGCGGCTAATTTGGCAAATTGATGGGGAGTAGTGGGAATGGGACGACAGGCGAGATTCACCGTATGGGGTAATGATGAGTTATCCCCCATAAAGGAGGAAAGAGAATTGCTATCTTGTTGGATTTCTGATAAGTACAGAAGAGGGAATTTAGCTCCGGCTGACTCCGTACTGAAGGGACGATGTATTTTGGGGAATTCTTGACCGCTTACCTGCCACTGTTCTTCCACTGCCTGTAACCAGCGATCGCCGTGAGCCCCACATTGACTTATTTCGTCAAAAACACATAAGGTATTCTCGTTCAAGTAATCCAATAAAGAAGCTGGTTCGTTAAAAGCCTTCCCTAAAAAACGATGAATACCTTTTATTTCTTCTACTTCTTTTACTTGTTCTTCTTCGACCTCCAACTCACTTTCTTTTAGTTCTTTTAGAGTTGCAGCAATAATAGAGTTAAAACTAGTAGGAGCTAATAATAACTTCTCGATTTTATCCAAAGACCGCTGAGTGGCGCAGTCAAATTCCCGCAACTGTTCCAACTCATCCCCGAAAAATTCCAACCGCACTGGCAACTCTCCAGAGACAGGGAAAATATCCACCAAGTCTCCTCGTCTACTCCACTGTCCTTCCGTTTCCACCAGAGCAACTCGTTCGTAACCCAAAACAGCGAGCCTTTCTTGTAAAGTTTGGGAATCTAGAGTCATACCTTGAGAGAGATGAAGGCAATAAGACCGGAAGACTTCTGGGGGAGGAAGGTGAGGTTGGAGCGATCGCTCTGTAGCCACAACAGCTATCTTATCTTCAGTGGCAAGATTAGCTAAAACTTGCATTTGTCCCCAAACAGTCTCCGACTCCGGACTCATGGGGTCGTAGGGAGAAACTTCCGAAGTAGGATAGAAATGTACAGTTTGCCAACCCATAGCTTCCAATTGTGCTGCCCACCGTCCCGCTTCTTGGAGCGTAGCACAAATAACCAAGAGATTATTTTCCTCACAACGTGCTAAAGTAGAAGCAATGAGACCTTTGGGTAAGCGAGGAATACCATTGAGAAAGAGCGATCGCTCTAATTGCAGTCGGCGCAACAGTTCCTCAGTGAGGGGGGAATCTTGGAGTGTACGAATAATAGAGGAAAAAGTCATCTTTAATCAGTGTTACGAAAAGATTATAATAATTAGAAATATTTTCAATTGGATAAAATAGAAGTTAGATTACACTTTCAATGTGATGACTATGGCATTAATTGGTTTTTAATATAACCACAGATTAACACAGATTAACACAGATTAACACAGATTAACGCACTTCCAGCTATAATTATAACGGACAGATTCTAACAAGAGGTTAAATCGATGCTAGTCAGGCAACCTCGTTATAGCAAAGAAGAATTCGCTAGACGTGGCAATCGCATTTACGAGACTCAAGTACGTCCTCAAGTTGAAGCAGGAAATCATGGCAAAATTGTGGCGATCGACATCGAAACTGGAGCCTTTGAAGTTGCAGACGATCTACTAACAGCATCAAAACAACTTTTAGCAAGATTACCAGATGCTCAGACTTGGTTTATTCGTATTGGACATCCAGCAGTCGATCGCTTTGGCGCACAAAGTTTGAGAATGAAACAATGATGCAAGGGCGAGTCAATCAGAGTAGGTTCGCAATGTTATCAATTGTCATTAAGAATGGCGCAACCACCCAATTGGTAGATGCCGTAATTGATACAGGGTTTTCTGGTTTTTTAACCTTGCCATCTGATGTTATCTCAAAATTGGGACTCAATTGGCAAGGTCGAGATATTGCAACATTGGGAGATGGGACTTTCTGTACTTTTGAGGTCTACATTGGGCTTGTAATTTGGGATGGGCAATATCGTGAGGTTTATATCAACGAGTCAGAGACAGTTCCTCTGATTGGCATGGGGCTATTGCGAGGCTATGATTTACGAATTCGAGCAATCGAGGGTGGTACTGTTACAATTGAAGCTTGTTAACAAACATTTCTAACTCTATCGAGAGGTAGGGTGGGCATTGCCCACCACAAAGCGTCATCTAGATATTCAACAATTATTGCAACGTCATTAATTATCATTAAGAATCTATAATTTTGCTTGCTTCATCGAGTGACGGACTAGACCAATTTGGATTTACTGTTCCAGCTATAATTATAACCAACAGATTCTAAAAAAAGGTTAAATCAATGGTAGTCAGGCAACCTCGTTATAGCAAAGAAGAATTCCCTATCGAGAGAATGGGATATGATCGATTAAGTTAATTGTTAGATGGACAGAGCTTGTGAATAAAAACGAGCCGATCGCCTAGCAGAACAATTACGAGCTTTAGGAATAGAGCCGGAAGATTAACCTTGAACAAATTTTGAAATCGATGATAAAATGAGAATGACCTTATGTTCTCACTCTCACCAAGATTTAACATGAAAGCAATTACTGCTACTGGAAAAATAGATTGTTCGGGTCAATTATCGTTAGATTGCCCAATTGAAGGAACTCCACCTAAGCCAGTACGAGTGATTATTCTTTTTGAAGAAATAGATAAGGAAGAAGTCAATAAGTTTTGGGGACAAATTAGTGAATCCCAACAGCAACCTCTAATATCAGCAAAACAATTACAAGAGGGATTAAAGCAGGCATTGAGAGAATCAGGTTACGATTCAAGAGAGAAAATTATCCAGCTTGTGCAGGATATCAAACAGGAAATATCTCAAGAGCGTCAAGAAAAACAAACGTAGATGACATGACTGTTATACCTCAATTAATTTTTCTAGATATTAACGTTGATAGTTTTCTTTAGTGCGATAGATATTTTTCTAGTTTTCAAAATATTTTAGGAGGAACCACTCATGCTTAGACTTATCCCCTTATTTATAATCGTTTTTTTTGGTATTTCAGGAACTATTACATTTGGCTATTACTCTTTGATTGACTGGGATGTTCTACAAAAAGATTATCTAAATTTCTTCAATATAGCTCAAAATTCACCCGAACTGACCGCTTTATTTTTTGCTGAAGCGCAGCAAAATATTCATCGAATCAACCTTTTTGCTGAAGGGGTTTGGACTCTTCTGAGTGCGATTTTAGCAGCAATTGGACTTCATGGTATTTTCGCTTCTTCTAAAAGAACAAGAAGTTAGTATTGTGGCGATCGAGAGAATGGGATACAATAGATTAAGTTAATTGTTAGATGGATAGACCTTGTGAATAAATCAGTCAATATCAACGAAGCTTTACTACAAGAAGCGTTGCAACTTGATAACCAGGTAAATATTGATTCTTTGGTTTCCTCAGCACTGCAGGAATATATCCAACGTCGCAAACGACTCAAAATATTGGACCTCTTTGGCACCATCGATTATGATGAAGACTATGACTACAAGCAACAACGTAACCAGACATGAATATTGGGGGGTTATACTATGACCAAAGAGGCAACTGTGAGGGCCAAGATTGACCCCCATCTAAAAGCTGAAGTGGAACATCTTTTCCAGGAGCTAGGTATAACTACAACAGAGGCCATTACGCTGTTTTACCGCCAAGTTAAACTACGCAAAGGGCTTCCTTTTGATGTAGCTGTTCCTAATAAAATAACTGAACAAGTTTTCCAAGATACCGATGCTGGTAGAAACCTTGTAAAATGTGAGAACGCCGACGATATGTTTGAGAAGCTTGGTATCTAATGCTTAAGGCATCCTATTATATCGTTAAGTATCGCTTTTCTGCGATTTAGTCATGCTCCTGACCCTGCAACTCATTCATTGCCTGATTCAAGATTGCTGCATTACGAGAACTACTGAGCAAATGCTCGGTATCGTCTGCCCCATAGGTAATTACATCAAGGTTTTCATCGGTGATATCCCGCTCTAATTCTGAAAGCAAATCCTCTAGAGCTTCATTATCCAGCTTGTTGAGATGAGTCACAATCCTTTCTAGGAGTTCCAAACGTTCCATATCATTACAGTCGATCGCTGCCCAAACCATAGCATATTTGAATCTACTTTCTTCGAGAGCGATCAACAGCTATTGATTACTTTCGTTTCCTGACACGCCTAAATCTGGTAGGAGAGATGGTAGAAGCGATCGCTGTAGCTAATCTGGTGTTATCCGGGTGCGGTCACAAACAGTTGAACAATAGTCACGGCTTACCCGCGATTGTTAGGCAGGCAGCCCAGAGGGCTACCCCACAATTGACTTTCTACATATTCAGCCGAAAACAACTACTTTTGACCACACCGGTGTTATCCATTGTCATTAAGAATCCATTTCCAAAATCTCAGTTTTTATTGCTATACTCAACAGTAGCTGAGTTCAAATGGGTTTTTCGTGAAGTGGATATTTTAATCGAGTCAACAAGAAGTTTTGAGAAAGATATTGCCAAATTGAATAAGGATGAGAAAACCACAATAGTCGAAGAAATAAACGCTTGGGCCGGGCTCTTCCCAACTCAACAACCTTACACTTATTGCCTACCTTCTCTATTGCCAGATCTTAATGGCTATGAGTCTTCTCTATCTGTCCTTAATGTCTCGCAAGAATTAAGATTGATTTTGTCTATTGAAGAAGATCAACTTTTTGAGCAAGTTGTTTTTACCCTTTTTCGAGTAGTTAAAAATAACGATCTTCATCAAGCATATAAAAGTGTGGCAGACGGATTATATCAATCCATACTTCATTCTAATCGAGAGTTGGTTCCGATCTCCTAAAGTTTACTTATGACACAAACCATTACTCTCTGTGATAACTATGGCATTATTTATCAAGCCATGAAGATTTTGCCCGATCGCGATCTAAAAATTAAGTTCCTTGAAGCCTTGGCAGAGCTTGAAGATAATGAGTGTCATAAAACAAGAAAATTTCCCAAAACGAGGCTGCACAAAGTAAAAGGTGTGAAGCAGGCAATTTATCGTGCTGATATCGATAAAACTTCGGGTTGGCGAATACATATTCAGTACATTAATGGTCTGATTCATCTCAAGGATATTATCGAGGGACAAAAACATGATGATGTAATTGAGGTGATTAAATCGAAAAAAGCACGTTATGAGTAATTCTCAGAAAGTTTGGTAGGGTGGGCATTGCCCACCACAAAGCGTCATCTAGATATTCAACAATTATTGCGATAGTTTTCTTTAGTGCGATCGAGAGAATGGGATACAATAGATTAAGTTAATTGTTAGATGGATAGACCTTGTGAATAAATCAGTCAATATCAACGAAGCTTTACTAAAAGAAGCGTTGGAACTTGATAACCAGATAAATATTGATTCTTTGGTTTCCTCAGCACTGCCCGAATATATCCAACGTCGTAAACGACTCAAAATATTAGAACTCTTTGGCACCATCGATTATGATGAAGACTATGACTACAAGCAACAACGTAACCAGACAAAAAGGCTTCCGTTTGATGTAGTTATTCCTAATAAGACAACTGAAGAAGTCTTCAAAGATACCGATGCTGGTAGAAACCTTGTACAATTTGACAATGCCGACGATATGTTTAAGAAGCTTGGTATCTAAATAGTCGATCGCTGCTCAAACTATAGCATATTTGAATCTACTTTTTTTTCAGAGCGATCGACGAATGCAATTATTTGAGATCGTCTTCCGACAATTTTGCTTGCTTCATAAAGTGACGGAGCAGACCAATTTTCAGGTCTTTGTTGCCATGAATCGGGACAGAAATTCTGACTGTTTCACCAGATTTGTAGTAGATATGATGACTACTCTGAATCCGAATCAATTGCCATCCATGGCGCTCCAAAATTTTGGCAAACTTTTTGCCAGAAATTGATTTCATATTGCAATTTCCATGATGCGACTTTTTTCTGTCGTTTCAAGGGCTGCAAGATCGACTGAGAGACAGCCTTCAATTGCTTCATACAAATTCGTCAGTAGTTCTTCAAAGCTATCTCCTTCGGTGGCACAACCAGGAATGGCAGGAACTTCAGCCCAAAATCCACCTTCTTCAGCTTCGTGAATGACGACTTTTAGTTTCATGATACCTCTCGGGAAAACGGAAACCTCCCCCCCTGACGGGGACGGGGGAAATAAAATCCCCCATAAACTCCTATTGCTAGGGTTAGTTCGCTTCGTCAATGTTTTTCAAGCTTTTTGGGCTTGCT
>JH610922.1 GCA_000252485.1 Prochloron didemni P4-Papua_New_Guinea
GGCATGAAGCCCCGCCTCTTCAGAGCGGGGTGCTGACTAATTGACTCCTGAAGACTCGTATCAAGTTTAGCGCTTCTCTTAGAATACCTAATTCCTCTATTGAAGTGATTAGGATTTACGCAGAAACCTGGTTTCTAGGGTTTTGTGTATATATTGATAATTGTTGATTGATAATTGCTAATTGTTAATTGAGATGAAATGGTTATTTAAACAAGCAACAACATTGCTTTCTACATCTTACGCCCACATGCTAGAATAGTTCGCATAATTATTCTTCTGGGTTCTTTTTCTCTTTTTATTTTACTTATTTCTTTCCGGTTATATTGCTCCCTTAGAAGTATTTCCCCCTTTAGTGCGGCAGATTGCTCTTTGGACACCGTTTCCCTATTTCATCCATTTTCCCGCCGCACTTATAATCGGGCTACCAGTTAACATCCAACAAGCTTTTGGTGTTATGCTAGCATGGGGATTGCTTTTATTTTTCCTCAATCGCTGGCTTTGGCGTAAGGGAATCAAAAAATACTCGGGAATGGGGGCTTGAATTAATCCTTATTTTTTACCAGGGGTTTTGCGGCTTTTTTCCTCCTCTATAGGAACAAACTTGATGTTATTCAATAAAGTAGTCACGAAAGCAAAAAGAAGAAATGGTAGGGATAGTACCAAGACAATACCCACAACAGCGAAAGCATAGATTTGACTGGTGCTACTCCATAATGCCAGAGCGCTAGCCAGAGTGAGAAAAATCACTATTAACCAAACGATAATCTGGCCGTAAATATCGCCAAAAGTTAAAGTGCAGATTGTGCGATATTTCTGTATTTCTCGATCCATTGTGACAATCCTTTAATTTTTCTAAATTTTACAGTGCCTACATTCTATCTCATTAACTGATCGGAAGAAAATCGATATTTTTCGTTATTTTCCCAAATCTCACAATAGACTGGATTAAAAAAGCCAATCAGGAGGTTTTTCAAAAAGTGGTAGCAAATTTTGAAGTGGCAGCAGATTCTGAACTAGCAGCAAATTCCCTGATTGAAGAGCGGGATTATACTCTCATCATCGATAAAAGCGCTAGCATGTATACAGCAGATGTGGAGAATGGTAAGACTCGTTGGCTCGCCGCTCAAGAGTCTACCCTAGCATTAGCCAAGAAATGCGAAGAAATCGACCCAGACGGAATTACTGTATATCTGTTCTCCGGTCGTTACAAACGCTACGACAACGTCACCGCCGATAAAGTAGCCCAAATCTACGAAGAAAACCAACCCCAAGGCCGCACGGACCTAGCAGCAGTGCTGGAGGATGCTTTAGATAATTATTTCCAGCGCAAGGAAGCTGGCATCGCTCAACCTAATGGGGAAACCATGTTAGTTATTACTGACGGGGAACCAGACGATCACAAAGCGGTAATGAAGCTGATTATCGAAGCATCTCGTAAAATTGACCGGGATGAAGAATTAGGTATTTCCCTGATTCAAGTTGGTAAAGATAAAAAAGCAACTAAGTATCTCAAGGCGTTAGACGACGAGCTGGAAAATGCCGGAGCCCAATTCGATATTGTTGATGCCGTTAGTATTGACGACATGCAAAATATGGATTTAACTCAAGTTTTGCTCAATGCTTTGATTGATTAATGCCCTCTCCCCAACCCCTCTCCCAGTGGGAGAGGGGCTATTATTTTGGCCCCTCACTCGATTCTGGCCC
>JH610923.1 GCA_000252485.1 Prochloron didemni P4-Papua_New_Guinea
GCCCCTCCCTCGATTCTGGCCCCTCCCTCGCCCTTTGGGAGAGGGATTGAGGGAGAGGGAGGGATTCCCTCCCATTCTTTTGAAGTATAGTAGTAATATAAAAAAGATAATTCTAGGAGTCAAGAATCTATTTTGTCTTTCAAGAGCTACCATGTAGAAGTGAGTAATTTTGACTACCTTTCCACTAAGCATAGGCAGAGCCCTTTGCATTCCTTAAGGTCCGGTCACTGGTTCAAGCTCATCTGCGGAGCGAGCTACCACCACGGAACTGCAATTCGCAGTCTCGCCTTAGTATATACCTTAGCAGGTGCCGACTGTATCGATGTTGCGGCAGAACCAGCGGCGATCGCTGCCGCAGTTGAGGGTATTGAAACTGCCCAGACTCTCACAAACCTTGCCGCAGTCCGAAAGTATAGAAACTATCCGTTGGGCGGTAAGCCTTGGTTAATGGTGAGTTTGAATGATGGAGAAGACCCCCATTTTCGCAAAGCAGCATTTGATTCAACTCAATGTCCCCCTGACTGTCCTCGTCCTTGCCTCCAGATTTGTCCTGCAGAAGCTATATCTTTCTCAGAGGTAGAATTATCTGGGGTAATAGATAAGCGTTGTTACGGCTGCGGTCGCTGTTTGCCAGTTTGTCCAGAACAATTAATTTATACTCGCTCTTACGTCTCCACCCCAGCTACGATTATTCCTTTGATTGAGGAACTAAACATTGACGCAATTGAAATTCACACTCAGGTGGGACATGGGGAGAATTTTCAAAGACTCTGGAGAACTATTTGTCCCCAGATTAACAAACTTAAACTACTAGCCATTAGCTGTCCAGACGGTCCCGATTTAATTGACTATCTCCAATCTTTGTATCGGGTTATCGCCCCCTTATCTTGTCCTTTAATTTGGCAAACTGATGGTCGTCCCATGAGTGGAGATCTTGGTGGTGGTACAACTCGTGCTGCTATTAAACTAGCACAAAAAGTGCTGGCAGCCAAATTACCTGGATACGTTCAATTAGCTGGAGGAACCAATAATACCACAGTAGAGAAACTGAAAGCGATGGAATTACTCCCACAACAAACAACCAACACTTCGACTACGCTCAGTGCAGGCAACAAACAACCAACACTTCGACTACGCTCAGTGCAGGCAACCAACAACCAACACTTCGACTACGCTCAGTGCAGGCAACCAACAACAAACAACCAACAACAAACAACCAATAACAAACAACAAGTTTCTGGTATTGCTTACGGTAGCTATGCTCGCAATCTTCTTTTACCAATACTAAATCAATTAGAAACAGTCCATCTAGAAACAAATGGAGATTTAATCTCATCTACTCCCATGAAATTAGAAAATCATCCCGATTTACTGCGAGAAGCAGTTGAGTTAGCTAGCCATCTGATTGCGCCTTTAAAATCATCTTATAACTAAAATTAGAACATTTGAATAAAAAAGTTATCAACTATCCA
>JH610924.1 GCA_000252485.1 Prochloron didemni P4-Papua_New_Guinea
TTCAGTTTGTCGTAACTAGTCTTGGTAATATTCCTTTCTGCGTCAATGACCTCAATTACATTGCCTACCAAATCGTAGCTGATTTCGGTAATACCCCCTTCTCCATCTTCTATCTGGACCTGTCGATTCAGCTCATCATAAGTATAACTAGTAGTATTATTCCGTTCGTCCGTCAGCTCAACTACATTGCCCGTTGGGTCGTATTCATATTCAATAACCCCAGTTTCGGCACCAGTAACAGTTTTTACTCGATTGCGCTTGTCGTAGGTATAAATTGTTGCATTATTTTCTGCATCGATAGTCCTAGCCACATTGCCAGTCTGGGGGTCATATTTTGTAATAAACTCCCCACCTTCCGCATCAGTTACCTTGAACTGACGATTAAGAGCATCATATGAATACTTGGTTTCATTCTCATTTCTATCTTTCAAGGAAATCAAATTCCCGGCTGCATCATATTCATATTCCGTCACCTTGTCCCTGGCATCGGTTTCCTTCAATAACCGATTGCGAAAATCATATTCATAGGAGGTAGTATAACCC
>JH610925.1 GCA_000252485.1 Prochloron didemni P4-Papua_New_Guinea
TGCAGTTCGGCTCCGCTCACTGACCGCGGAGCCGAACTGCCCGTCTTTTTTATACTTTGTGGACCACTAAAGAATCGTATTTAGATAAAGGTGCTGATTATTATGAACAACAGTATCAACAACTCACTCTAAAACACATTTCTAAAAAGGCTGAATCCCTTGGCTATCAATTGGTTGCACTACCTCAACCTTGATTTCAGATTCGGTCGAGTTGATAGTTGATAGTTGATAGTTGATAGTTGATAGTTGATAGTTGATAGGCGATCATGCTTTTTCTTTTACTTTATTAAAATTTAACTTCAACATCGGAAAAATGAGGGCGATCGCAGTTTATTTGTAGGGTGGGCGATGCCCACCCTACAAAAGGGGGGAGAAGAAAAAGAAGACAAAGTTGAATAAATTGTAGGTTGGGTTGAGGTTACGAAACCCAACAAGCCAGTAAATTGATACTGGACTTGTCCCGATGGAAGCATCATGAGATTAAATTGTAGGTTGGGTTGAGGCACGAAACCCAACAGCCAGTAAATCGATACTGGACTTGTCCCGATGGAAGTATCATGAGATTAAATTGTAGATTAAAATAACTCTCAACTGTCCACTATCAACTGTCAACTGCTATAGAACTTTTCTTGTAGGTTGGGTTGAGGCACGAAACCCAACAGCCAGTAAATTGATACTGGACTTGTCCCGATGGAAGTATCATGAGATTAAATTGTAGATTAAAATAACTCTTAACTGCCCACTATCAACTTTCAACTGCTATAGAACTTTTCTTGTAGGTTGGGTTGAGGTTACGAAACCCAACAGCCAGTAAATTGATACTCGACTTGTCCCGATGGAAGTATCATGAGATTAAATTGTAGATTAAAATAACTCTTAACTGCCCACTATCAACTGTCAACTGCTATAGAACTTTTCTTGTAGGTTGGGTTGAGATTACGAAACCCAACAAGCCAGTAAATTGATACTGGACTTGTCCCCATAGAAGTATCATGAGATTAAATTGTAGATTAAAATAACTCTCAACTGTCCGCTATCAACTACTATAATATGGAATATCGTCGAGCTAAAACACCAGGAACAACCTATTTCTTTACAGTAGTGACTCATCACCGTCGGAAATTTTTATGCCAATCAGGAAATATAGATTTATTGAGAGCTGCTTTTCGATATGTCATGGAAAAACATCCATTTCAAATTGATGCTATTGTAATTTTACCAGAACACATTCATTCTCTTTGGACATTGCCTCAGAGTGATGCAAATTTTTCCACTCGTTGGCGGTTAATTAAAACTTGGTTTAGTAGACGATGTAATCTTCAATATCAGGGGCAGATTCCAGCATCTCGACAACATAAAGGAGAAAAAGCTATTTGGCAGCGTCGATTCTGGGAACATCAAATTGAAGATAATCGAGATTTTATTGCTCATGTTGAATATATTCATTATAATCCAGTACATCATGGATTGGTAAAAGCCCCAAAGGATTGGCAATATTCTAGTTTTCATCATTACGTCCAACGGGGGATTTACGATGTGATGTGGGGGGCTTCAGAAAAGCCAGTTTTTAATAACTCTATTGGCATGGAATAAAACAATTGATAAATATACCGTAGGTTGGGTTTCGTTGCCTCAACCCAACCTACAAGATTGGCGATCAGGCAAAGCCTGCCACTGCGTGATCGCATTGGTTTTTAATAGTTCTATTGCTATGGAATAAAGCAATAAAAGCTATGTTAGATATTATCTAAATAATTGATAAATATACACCCCAGTTTGGTTCAATGATAGTTAAACCCAATACAATTTGGTTTTGTTGGGTTTCGTTGCCTCAACCCAACCTACAAGATTGGCGATCAGGCAAAGCCTGCCACTGCGTGATCGCATTGGTTTTTAATAGTTCTATTGCTATGGAATAAAGCAATAAAAGCTATGTTAGATATTATCTGGATAATTGGTAAATATACACCCCAGTTTGGTTCAATGATAGTTAAACCCAATACAATTTGGTTTTGTTGGGTTTCGTTGCCTCAACCCAACCTACAAGATTGGCGATCAGGCAAAGCCTGCCACTGCGTGATCGCGTTAGTTTTTAACAGTTTAATTTCCCTGGAATAAAGCAATAAAAGCTATGTTAGATATTATCTAAATAATTGATAAATATACCGTAGGTTGGGTTGAGTGATAACGAAACCCAACACAACCTACAAGATTGGCGATCGCATTAGTTTTGAATAGTTTCATTGCCATGGAATAAAACAATAAGAGCCTTGTTAGATATTATCTGGATAATTGATAAATATACTGTAGGTTGGGTTGAGCGATAGCGAAACCCAACACAACCTACAAGATTGGCGATCGCATTAGTTTTAAAGTTTTATTGCCATGGAATAAAGCAATAAGAGCCGTGTTAGATATTATCTGGATAATTGGTAAATATACACCCCAGTTTGCTTCAATGATAGTTAAACCCAACATAATTTGGTGCTGTTGGGTTTCGTAGCCTCAACCCAACCTACAAGATTCTGCTACAAAATCCTACAAAATCGGCGATCGCTCTACCTCTTCCACCAAAATAAAATCTACCAAGTGCCAGGTATAGAATTAGGAAAAAGCCCATGAATTGGTAAAAAAAGAACGAAAAATCAAGTGTTGACAAATGGCTGGGATGGCGATATGCTACAGTCTACAAGTCTGTGCGCGAGAATAAAGAATACTACCAACACCCCATCCCCGACCACCACCAAAACAGTAACAATACGGTATATGTCCATATGGTGTAGTATCTAGTAATTCAATTCGACTGTCGTCACACCAACCTTTTTCTTTATTATACCATCCTACGCGGGAGCCAAATTTTTCCCACTCTTCCCAATTTAACTCTTTTGTGCCACCTAGTTCAAAATAAATTTTCTTTTGCACACTGAAGCCAAATTTTCCCTGACTGTAGTCAACCCAAAGTTGATCCAGTTTACGGAGGTCTTCACAGGGGAAGTTTTCTAAGTCTTCTGGTTCTAACCATTGTCTTTCTTCTTTCCCTACTGTTTCAAGCATTAACCTGTAGGTTTCTCGATCCGCTTCTTGCCATTGGCCCTGTTTCAGGTATTGTTCCAATTGTTGATAACGTCGATCTTGAACCTTATTAGCTATTTTGGCTAATTCCTGAGCTAAATCTTCATCAACTTTCCGGCTAGTTTCTTGAAGGCATTTATAGGCTAACTTAGTGGCTTCTGAGTCGGGAATGTCTGCCAGACGACGGAGAAAGAGGTTGGGATTTTTCAGTTGAGCCACATAGAGAATAATAATGGCTGAGTACCATTGCTCTGACCAATTTTCTAATAATAAATCTTCTTGTTGGGTGCGTTTAATTTCACAGGCAGCCAGATATTCTTGGAAACTTTTGTGAGCAAATTCATAGGCATCGTCTACTTTAACCAGCAGTTCGCTAACTTGCTCAATTTTGTTGAGAAAGATTTGGGCAGAAACAGATTCATCTATGGCAGTCAGATAAGATTGTAGTTTTCTCTCCAGTTGTTCTGGTTCTATTTGAGTTAGATTTGCTTGAGTCATAAATAAAGCTAATCTTTGCAAAACTTGCTGACTTTCATGAACTTCTAAGGGCATGTCAATTTGTCTAGCCAGAGGGCGATCTCCTAATTGCAAGCGAACGATGGCTTTATACAAATCGGCGCGGCGCTGAGGCAATTGTTCGTCAGGATAAGAAGCATGTAAATTAACAATGGTATTCAAGAGCAAAGGATTTCTGGCCAAATCCCTGAGAGGATTCCTCTCTCCTTCTATTGGTTGAAGTTGTTGGTTTAAACTAGCTGCTTGGCGATTGGCTTCTATTTCAACTACAGGATGGTTTGGTTGAGAATTCCGAAATCGTTCTCGACTTAAATACCAAGATTGAATAAATCCCTCTTGTTGTTGTTGGTTAAAAGGTTTAATAAATAAAGAAGTATTGGGTTTATTTTCCGAACTATACCGACGGTAGCCTGCGGGACGAGAAGTGAGAATAAAAAAGGTTTCGGGATAGTCCTGGAGCTGTTTGCCAATCCATTGGCTGACGGAATCCCGCCATTCTTCCTTCACCTCATCAAAGCCATCCAACATAATCAACATCTTACCCTTACGCAGATGGTTTCTTGCCCAATTGGGAGGCAATTGTAACCCTTTGTCCACTGCAAGGCTAGGAATATGTTCTTGTTCAATTAAAGTGGGTAAATCTGGGGCATCTGCTTGACCTATGAGTTCTTGCCATTTTCTGAGATATAGCAAAACAGGCAATAACTTGGGAGCATTATAAGCCCGTTTTTTTTCCAGTTTTCTGGTATAAATATAAGTGAGGTGACGGAGTAAAGTAGTTTTGCCATATCCTCCCCAAGCCTGAATAATTAAGGAACGCATCATGGTGTTTCTTTTTGCTTCTTGGAGGATATACCAAACACTCAAACCACAGCCACTTGCTTGAATCTTCTGCAGTTTATGAGAAAACCCCGGCCATAGAGGCAACAGTTTATTGTCTGAGTCTCGTAAAAAGTCTCCACTTAATTCCAAAGAAACAAAAACTTCACTCAATAAGGGGGTAAAAGTATTTTCAAATCCTTCGGTTTTATATTGAACACATTCGTTACCTTGGCATTTCAGATATTTATCCTCCGTCCCCGCTAGTTGCCAGCGAATGGTCTCACCCAATGCTTTGTTGATTCGTTTTAGCCAATCTATTGGCTTTAACCAAATGATTAAATTATCTACATCTTCCCTGCCCTTTGCCTCTAAAATCTCTCCCAGTCGCTCCAGGAAACTTCCTGCATAATTAGCCCAGAGTAGAGCTAGTATGATTAAAGGCAACAGCTGCACCATGAGAACCCATTCTTGTTTTTGGTAAGCAGATATAAACAGTGGTGTGGCGCTACCTAATGGTGTAAACTGGATTAAAGCAATAGTTGATTTTTTGCTTATTCCCTTGAAACGGTTTGACTCAGTTTTTGACCCTTGGTCAGGAGTTGTTTCCAGAGATGGGTTGGATTGTTCTTGTTCGGGTTCCGGTGGTTGGGAAGTCATAAACTCATGGGAAATAATTATTCTTCTCCTTTGTCATTGTATCAGGACTTACGCAGAAATCGGGAATAGCAACCAAAACTCTGGGTTTTGCCATTTTATCCTGGTGAGAAACCCGGTTTCTAGGTTTGTTTGCGTAAGTTTTTTCGTAGGGTGGGCAATGCCCACCACAACTTGCGGAGAGGGTCGTCGAACTGCATCTATCGCTGTAGCCAAAAGCAGTATCAATAGTCTTACAATATTCTGAAAAAACTAGAGATTATTAAACCCAACTGGTTTTGACCACACCTCCTTGGGAAGGAACTGCTATATCTGGTGTTGTTGGGTTTCGTTCCTCAACCCAACCTACAATCTACTTTGTCATTGTATAATAGGGAAGAGGGAATAGGCAAGAGATAATCAAAAAATCAAATAATTTTCATTAAGAAAAAGTTGTACCATACACCTTGGGAGCGAAGCGCTATATTTGGTCTTTTTCTTCTCCCCCCTTTCTTTTCCCCCAGTGGGGGGGACCAAGGGGGGGATCGAACTATAAAGCATGTACAAAAAACTTATAAATACTATTATATTTGTACCATTCTTTTTTAGATTTCAGATAACAATACCAAGTTGTGTTGGGTTTCGTTCCTCAACCCAACCTACAATCTAGCATTATATAATATAGCTTGATGGTGGGCAATGCCCACCCTACGCCTACGCTACGCCTACGCTTATAAAATGGGACTAAGATTGCTTAATCTCTCTTCTAAATTTAGAGTAAGCTCTTTTGCTCTTTTTTTACTGGAACCGCTGTTGTAATCTCCTACATTAATGGGAGAAACCATATGAATAGTCACATCTGTTCCCCAGGTAGGATAAGGCTGAGAATAACTAATCCCAACTGGTAAGATTTGCACATCTTTTCCCTGAGAACTTAGTTGTAGCGCAATACGAGCAAGACCTTCTTTGAGAGGATGAACTATACTATCGCGATAAATCCTTCCTTCAGGAAAGATAACCAACATTTCATCGTTACATAACAGTTGAACGCTATAACGGAAAGTGTTAATTTCAAGACGTTCAGTATTGACAGGAAAACCACCGAGACGTTTTAGTAACCAACCTTGGAAACCTTTCATTTCATTGGCGGAAACCATGAAGCGCAAATTTCTCCCACTTCTTGACTTTCTCATAGCACAACCAACAATCATCCCATCCCAACGAGAACGATGAAGAGGAGCAATCAGAACTGGACCGGTGGCAGGAATATTTTCTCTGCCTGTAATTTCAATTTTACTGAAGTAGAAAGGTAAAAGTCCATGTTTAGCTAAAGGATAAAGAGAAGTAGTGAACCAGGGATTAACTTGGTAAGTTTGGGAGAAGGAGTTGGTTGTTGCTGAGGTTGAATTATTCTTGAGATCCAAAGTGCGCATTGTCATGATTAGTTGATAGTTGATAGTTGATAGTTGATAGTTGATAGTTGATAGTTGATAGTTGATAGTTGATAGTTGATAGCAACCTTACGGTTGCTTTCTTTTGTCTTCTGTGGCAATCTTTCTGGCAATTGCTATATATCCCTATCGCTTATCTTTACGATAAATTTTGAGTTAGCTTGTTGGTGGTTCCAACAGGACAGTTCTTTGACTGTCACTTTTCAGTAACAAATAACAAACAACCAACAACCAATAACCAACAACCAACAACCAACAACTAACCTCGCCGCTGGGCAAACCAAGATTTTAATTGCTGGCGACAAGCAGATTCGTTAATACCAGCTAGTACGGTTAAAGAATGATTGGAACAGGGGCTATGGGGAAGATTAACTACGGTGCGAATAGCGCCAGTTTTTGGATCGTCTGCACCATAGACTAACAATCTAATTCTCGCTTGTATAATGGCCCCAGCGCACATGGGACAAGGTTCGAGAGTGACGTAGAGGGTGCAGTTATTTAAATGCCAGGTTCCTAAAGCCCGACCTGCTGCCCGGAGAGCGAGAATTTCTGCATGGGCGGTGGGGTCGCGATCGCGTTCTTTGCGATTAGATGCTTGGGCGATTATATTGCCCGAGTCATCCACAACTATTGCCCCCACTGGTACGTCTCCCTCATTTCCTGCAATACTGGCAACTGCCAAAGCCCGTTCCATCCATTGACGATGAACCAAGTAAGCTGCTTGATCTATTGTTGTGAGAGATATTTTCCTACTCCAATATTTTGTCACAATTGTGGGGGTTAGAAACCGGGTTTCTTTCCAAAATTTTCATATTTATAGCATAATAATAGTAGAAACCCGGTTTCTGTATTAACTGTCAACTATCAACTGTCAACTATCAACTATCAACTGTCAACTGTCAACTATTATAACTGAGCTAACAAAGGATCTAATTCACCTTTACTATCCAAAGAGTAAAGCTCATCACAACCGCCAATATGCTGCTGATTAACAAAAATTTGGGGAACAGTTCGCTTATTATTAGCTCTTTCTGCCATTGCATTTCTTGCTGCTTCATCCCCATCAATTTTATACTCTGTGAAATTAACGCCTTTCCACCAAAGCAATAATTTAGCTCTAATGCAAAAAGGACAGGTTTGCCAAGTATAAATTTCCACATTGGCTTTGACTCGTTCTGGATACCTTCCTAAAAGATGATTAAAAAAATCTAACATTAGCTTTTTGTGAATGGCTTTTGCTTAATAACGGTGATTGTTTATTTATTTAATTCTAACACCCTGGCAAACAGTTTGTCCCAGACTATGACTTCGGGAAATAATTTTAATATTTGCCAGTCATTTTCTTGGCAAAACGGAAGGAAATGTGGTATAATACTTAACGGAGATAATCACTAGAAAGCTACTCATTTCGGTACTACTCATATTTCTCGACTAGAGATAGACTTGCAACATGGGCTCGAAAGAGAAGAACTGAAACTTGACTATCAACCCTGCATGGATTTGTCTAAGCTAAAAGTAGTAGGTGTTGAAGCCTCGATCAGTTGGGACCATCCTCGGTTGGGGAAAATTTCCGCCACGGACTTTCTTCCTTTGGCAAAGGACACTGGGTTAATTAAGTAGTCGTGCAAAATTATTTGTATATAATTTTGACTCCCTTCGTAGGGTGCGGGCGCTAAGAGCGGCGCTTCGCGTGCGCAACGCACCGCAGCCCATAAATACAAGCGACCGCATTGAGCGAATATCCAATTAATTTTGCCTAGGTACTTACCTCCATCGATGAATGGGTTATGAGAACGGCATGCCAGCAAGTCAGACAATGGCAAAATAAAGGGTTGTCTTTATCACTAGCTGTTAATTTGTCCAGCCAGACTTTCCGTCAAGATCATTTTGTCTCTTTGGTGACAACAATTTTGAGGCAAACGAAGTTAAATCCTAAGTATTTAGAATTGCAGTTGACCGAAAAGGCGATGGGGAAAAACTTAGAAATCGCTATGGTCAAGATGAGACAACTACAACCATTAGGAGTGAAACTCAGCAATAATTGCGGTAAGGGATGTTCCACTCTTGGCTCTCTTCAATTTCTTAACCTATGATTCTACTGCTATATCTTGTCTTGCGTCACTAAATCAAGATTTGTTATGAAGCATGTTAAACTGAGATAGGAGAGCAATATTTTCTGGCGTAAGTAACTTCTTCAATTCCGATATTTGATTGAGGAGAGTAATTTCTCGATTAAATTCCTCCTGGAGAATGTCTAAATAACGCTTACGCTGTTCTGGAGACTCTTCTTTCTGGAGAATTTCAATGGCTAGTTTAATATTGGCTAAAGGACGACGAATTTCCCGGTCAAAGTTCTCTAACATGCCATCTTTAGTATCGAGAAAATTGTTTAATTTATCCACTTCTGTAGATAAAGTATTAATCTTCTCCCGGAACTTTTCTTGCTTTTTTAATTTAGCTTTAATTGCTGTTAATAAGTCATCTACGTCAAAAGGCTTAATTAGATAGTCATCTGCACCTAATTCTATTCCTTGACGGCGATCGCTCTTTTCTGTTTTGGCTGTCAGGAAAATAAAGGGAATCATAGCAGTTCCTGAATCTGCTTGCAGTTTACTTAAGACTTGGTAACCATTTAATTCTGGCATCAGAATGTCGCAAACAATTAAATCAGGATTATTTTCTCGCGCCGATTCAACTCCCAGCAAACCATTTTCGGCATCAAAGACCTGGAAATTTTCTAGCTCGAGAATTTTGATAATGTTCTTGCGAACGCTTAATTCATCTTCAATGACTAAGATTTTAGACATACTTGGTTCCTAGATTACTAAATGAGTGAAATGGAAAAGTAGCTTCAAGATTCATTTTTATTCATTAGATGAAGTTTATTTTTCAGCATTTTTCAGCTACTCAGAGGTGAAAATTTAACCTCAACGGCAAGCAAAAATTTAATTTCATCTACCAAAAAAATGCAATAAACTTGTTTTATCTGCAGAGTAGTGAAAATACAACTGACTTAATCCATCATCTATATTATATTGCCTATAGCTATAATTATCCATTATTGTTTTAGAAATCCACATCGTTATTTTGGCTTATTTTGAAAATGGTTAAATATACTAACACATTGGTACAATAACGGTAAAAGTCGTACCTACGTCTACTTCGCTTTCAAAAGCAAGATCTCCACCGTGTAACTTTATACAAAGATCAACGATGGCCAAACCCAATCCCGTACCCGTAATTTTACCGACATTTCGGCCTCGATAGAAAGATTTCAACAAATGACTTCGATCTTCTACGGGAATACCGATCCCTCCATCCCGAATGCGCAAGACAATGGAATCCTTGCTCAAGGTGAGAGTAAAATCGATCAGCTTGTCTTCTGGGGAGTATTTAATGGCATTGGAGAGAAGATTGCCCAGAATATGTCCCAGCAATTTCTCATCCAAAGTAGCGCGAATCTCCTTAGAAGTACTTTCATGCTCCAGTCTGGCGATGGTAAAGTTAATTTTGTGCTTGGTAGAGCAACTAGCTTCAATCTTGGAGAGGAGACGGCGACAGAATGAGTTTAATTCTAAGGGTGCGGGGTGAAATTCCAGTTGGCCTGCATTAGATCGAGTCTCGATAGAAATATACTTGCAAGACAATGCAGCAGTATTGGAAGATCTCAGTCAGTTAATTGAAGAACAGCTTCACGGTCTTTCGGAAGTGGCTCAACAGATTATTCATTGGCTGGCTCTTGATCTAGAACCGGTTTCTTTCTCCCAACTGGCTTCCCTCAAATATTCCTTCTTGACTACCAAACTGCTAGAGGGATGTCAATCTCTTCAAGAGCGATCGCTCGTGGAGCTAAAGGATTCTAAGTTGGTGCTTCACCCCCTGGTGCGAAAATACCTGCGGCGCAAAGCCATCCAGACTGACAACTAAGATTATCGATTCACAATCTTCCATCGGCGATGGATGATGGATAATTTCTAACTACAAAATACTAAGTTCGCTCTACAACCGTTCACACAAATTGTAGAAAATCGTGAGTTCGTAACGGATCTAGCGTTACAGGGCTAAACGGCAAGCCCTTTAAACCATAGTCGGATAGGACATTTGGCTTTACTTTTCTGATTATGTTCAAGCTCCCATTAACATCAGCATTTATGATTCCTTTATCTGAGATATACAATCCTCTATGGACTCTCTTCCCACTAAACTTTGGCTCATGCTCCCCATAACTAGGGAGTGGATCGTTGTGGAGGAAACTAGACTTGCTGGTATAGCTTTCTTCAGTGACAACAACCTTGATTCCCATTAGCTTACCTTTATAGGTAATTTGGCCTATAAGTTTAGCGTGTGGGATTCCCACGAACTGCTGATTGTTTTGCTTTCCAATGTTAATGCTGTTCTTCCATCCTTGATTCTTCCCCACAACCAAAGTCTTTATCTTGTGGTGACCACACCAATCAATGACTCGTCGGCTGGTTGTATGAATATAGTTATCTACTCGGCAATTACGCTTGTGGGTTAGGGCCAGTATTCTTCGGCTGACTTTAGCTCCATTCGAGTTCTCCAGAGACGACTGGAGTTTTGCCTTCTTTTTATTGTAGTATGTGTTGATTGCCTTCAATGCTCCTCCCTTTATCAGCAGTGGCTTCACGCCAGACTGATTAGCTGTTAGAGTAACAAGATTGCTTAGACCAAGATCTATCCCTGCAATCTTATCTTCATCTAAATCGAATGGTAGTTCCTCCTGTGTATAAACAATCTCAACCACATAACAACCTGACCTTGGTATAACTCTGACCTCATGGACCTGTGTGAGTCCAGAGTTAAACTCAATAGGACAGGGAGTCAGCTTGACTATCCCTTTTCTTAAAGGGGGCTTAGAGACAGTCTCTGATGGGAATACTATCATGTACCTCCCTTTTGTTTTGTCCTTGTACCGAGGGAGGCGAGGCTCTCCAAGGTACTTATCAGGATGTTTAGCCCAGTCAAAATGCGCTTGCTTGTAACCAACCCAAGACTTATGAAGACGACGAATCACTTGCTTTGATACCTTCGTGTTAGGCATTGCATAGTAGTCATCAGTCTTAGAAACTAAGTGGTAAAGCTGCAGTTTTGCCCAACACTCTCTTCGTCTTAAAGAAGTGCTGTCTCATGTGATAGTTAGCGAGGTTGTAAAGGTTCTTGGAGAGAAAAGATTGTTGGTCGAAGTATCTCCAATAAGGGTGGTCACGGCTGATAATATGCTTTTGAACTAACTGCATTAATCATTCCCCTTACATTCATGGCTGACAGCCTCAACTATCATCTATAGTCTAGCGTTGATTTTGCTATTTTACCAGATCACCTACAACTTTCTACAACTTTAGGACAACTGTTTCCAACCCCTAGTGCCAAAATATTTCCGGGGAAAACCAATGGAGCAAAAAATCGGAACTTAGAGCCAAACTCATATAATACAAGTAATTCGCGATCAAATATCAAGTCTTAATTATTTCCTTAAGATCGCTCTATCTGGTAGACTTTTCAATGGAGCAGGCAAATCAAGGCCAGTCAACATATAATAAGCAGTTGGGAGGAAATCAAGAGTGGAGAGTACCCTCGGTTTAGAAATCATTGAGGTCGTGGAACAAGCGGCGATCGCCTCTGCCAAGTGGATGGGCAAAGGGGAAAAAAACACCGCCGACCAAGTGGCTGTAGAAGCCATGCGGGAACGGATGAACCAAATCTACATGCGGGGCCGCATTGTCATCGGGGAAGGAGAACGGGATGATGCTCCCATGCTCTATATTGGCGAGGAAGTGGGTATTTGTACTCGACAAGATGCCCACGATTATTGCAATCCCGACGAACTGATCGAAATCGATATTGCTGTGGACCCCTGCGAAGGTACTAACTTAGTTGCCTACGGTCAAAATGGTTCTATGGCGGTACTGGCAATTTCTGAGAAGGGCGGTTTATTTGCAGCTCCTGACTTCTATATGAAAAAATTGGCCGCTCCAGCTTTGGCCAAGAATCATGTAGATATTAACAAGTCAGCAACGGAAAACCTGCAAATCCTCTCTGACTGCCTGGAACGCTCTATTGACGAGCTGGTAGTAGTGGTGATGGATCGCTCCCGTCACCAAGACTTAATTAAGGAAATTCGGAATGCTGGAGCCAGGGTAAGATTAATTAGTGACGGGGATGTTTCCGCTGCTATTTCTTGCGCTTTTGCTGGAACTAATATTCACGCCCTAATGGGTATTGGTGCTGCTCCAGAAGGGGTTATTTCTGCTGCTGCCATGCGGTGTTTGGGAGGTCACTTCCAAGGTCAGTTAATTTACGATCCTGCCATTGTTAAAACTGGTTTGATTGGGGAAAGTAAGGAAAGCAACATTGCTCGACTGCAAGAAATGGGCATTAACGATCCCGATAAAGTGTATAATGCAGAAGAATTGGCCAAGGGCGAAACGGTTCTCTTTGCTGCCTGTGGTATTACTCCTGGCACTTTGATGAATGGGGTTCGCTTCTTTGGTGGTGGTGCCAGAACCCAAAGTTTGGTTATTTCTTCCCAGTCTAAAACTGCTCGCTTTGTGGATACGGTTCATATGTTCGAGAGCCCCAAGTATTTGCAATTGCACTAGGATAGCTGGAGTATCCCCCTAAATCCCCCCTTCGGCTACGCTCAGGGCAAGCCTTATTAAGGGGGACTTCGATTGTTAGATATTTGGC
>JH610926.1 GCA_000252485.1 Prochloron didemni P4-Papua_New_Guinea
ACTTGGATAGTTAGATATTTGGCTCCCCTCTGATTAAGGGGGACTTGGATAGTTAGATATTTGGCTCCTTATTAAGGGGGGCTGGGGGGGATCGAAACAGCTTCTAAAAGATAAACTTTGTTTACAAAATATTTATTTAGATACACCATTGGTATAAATTGCTTCAAGGAGACCCTTGAGGTTTTTTTTGCCCTAATGGACAACTCCACCGCAGCCAGGAATAGCATTGTAGTAGGAGAACCAATGAAAATAGCAGTTGTCGGACTCAGTCACAAGACAGCGCCAGTAGAAGTTAGAGAAAAGTTGAGCATTCCAGAAGCCTCTTTGGAAGGAGCGATCGCTCACCTAAAAAACTATCCTCATATTGAAGAAGTAGTTATTATTAGCACTTGCAACCGCCTGGAAATTTATGCGGTGGCAAAAGAAATGGAACGGGGAGTTCAGGAAATCGTCCAGTTTCTCTCAGAACACAGTCAAATCCCCTTAGAAGAGTTGCGCCGTCATTTATTCATGTTGCTCCGTCAGGATGCTCTGCGCCATCTGATGCGGGTTTCTGCTGGTTTGGAAAGTTTGGTTCTTGGAGAAGCGCAGATTCTCGCTCAAGTGAAAACTGCTCACAAGTTGGGGCAGAAATATAAAGGTTTGGGCCGACTGTTAGATCGGTTGTTCAAACAAGCAATTACGGCAGGTAAGCGAGTTCGGACCGAAACTAGTATTGGGACAGGTGCTGTTTCTATTAGTTCCGCTGCGGTGGAGTTGATGCAGCTGAAAGTGGACAACTTGGCTAATTACCGAGTTGCCATTATCGGTGCAGGAAAAATGGCTCGCTTACTGGGACAGCATTTATTTGCCAAAGGTGTGAAAACTATTGCCATAGTAAATCGCTCTCAAAGGAGGGCTCAGGAGTTAGCTACGGCCCTTGGGGACCAGGGAGAATTGGTGATTCATCCTCTGTCGGAGATGATGGATGTTATTGCTGCTTCTGACTTGGTGTTTACCAGTACGGGAGCGACAGAGCCAATCTTGGATCGTGCCAAGTTGGAATCCTCTTTGTCTGCCCACCAGTCTTTAATGTTGGTGGATATTTCCGTTCCTCGCAACGTAGCGGCGGATGTGAACGAACTGGAGCAAGTTAAGGCTTATAATGTAGATGACTTGAAGGCAGTTGTGGCCGCCAATCAAGAAACCAGGCGACAAATGGCACGGGAAGCAGAAGTGTTGTTGGAAGAGGAAGTGGAAGGATACGTTTCCTGGTGGCGCAGTTTGGAAACCGTACCCACTATTAGTTCTTTGCGCAATAAAGTAGAGACTATTCGGGAACAAGAGTTAGAGAAAGCTTTGTCTCGGTTGGGTAAGGAATTTGCCGATAAGCATCAAGATACCATTGAAGCTCTTAGCAGAGGTATTGTGAATAAGATTTTACACGAGCCGATGGTACAACTGCGAGCCCAGCAGGATATAGAAGCCCGTCACCGCTGTTTGCAATCCTTGCAAATGTTGTTTAATTTGGATGATGTGAAACAAACGGTTTAGCTAAGATTGGGTACTATCCCCCTAAATCCCCCTTATCAAAGGGGGACTTTTAATATCTTATCAAAGGGAAACTTTTAGTATCTTATTAAAGGGGGACTTTTAATATCTTATCAAAGGGAGACTTTTAATATCTTATCAAAGGGAGACTTTTAATATCTTATCAAAGGGAGACTTTTAATATCTTATCAAAGGGAGATTTTTAATATCTTATCAAAGGGAGATTTTTAACATAGTGGAATAGATATCAGCCCAGAAACTTAGCGAACAGTTACCAGGGGCGATCGGTAATTGTTTGGTGGTAAATTTAGCAAATATCATTTGCTTTATTTGTAGGGTGGGCATTGCCCACCTTTCATTTTATTTATCAGTAAGGATTTTGTGGAATAGATATCAGCCCAGAAACTTAGCGAACAGTTACCAGGGGCGATCAGTAATTGTTTGGTGGGAAATTTAGCAAATATCATTTGCTTTATTTGTAGGGTGGGCATTGCCCACCTTTCATTTTAGATCAAATCTAAAAAAGAATGCTACAGATATAGCAGGAAGGAAAATCATATTATTCAGCGAAGAAACCGGGTTTCTACTATTATTTTAGGGATTAATGCCGGAATTTTGGCTCTTATTCCCGGTTTCTAAACCCACAGGATAACCTCAAAATATTCTATCATTTGAGTGTCATGCCACTACGGTAATTAGTGTACCAGTAAAAGCCCTATGGTGGGCAATGCCCACCCTACTAGAAAAGCTTTTATATAGCAGTTGACAGTTGATAGTGGACAGTTGATAGTTATATCGCAACCTGAAGCCATTAGAGATTACTTCGAGCAAGTGAAATAAGACTCAGATTATTTCTACGAAGCCAAACTCCTGATAGTAGGAGAAGCGGGATCGGAAAAAACAACTTTATTTGTAGGGTGGGCATTGCCCACCTTTCATTTTAGATCAAATCTAAAAAAGAATGCTACAGATATAGCAGGAAGGAAAATCATATTATTCAGCGAAGAAACCGGGTTTCTCCCATTATTTTAGGGTAAATTGCCAAAATTTTCCGAAGAAACCCGGTTTCTAAACCCACAGGATAACCTTAAAATATTCTATCATTTTAGTGTCATGCCACTACTATGGGTAATTAGTGTACCAGTACAAGCCTATTGCTTCCCCCATAATGTCAGATAATGCCAATATCAGCGAAGTTGATAATTGATAATTGATAATTGATAATTGATAATTGTCGGAAATACTATGCCACTTCAGCAACTGTCACAACCCAAGTCCTAAGCCTTAAACTGCAATGCCAGAATCAAGACTAAATTGATTGAAAAAAGAAACATGTATTTCAACATATTTGCCCGTTTCACCGTCGGATTGGTCTTATTGTTGCTCCTAGTGTTTAGTGTTTTACAATGGTTGCAGTTCCCAGTAGGTAGCTTTCTCGATTGGGTTATAGGAGGTGCTACCTTTTGGTGGCTATTGGCTATTGTTACAGTACCGTGGAACATCCATTTCCAAGCTAAGGAAGTGTTGGCAGAAGCAGAGCAATCCAAAGAAATAGATATTGTAATAGATACTGGTCACTGGTTACTGGTCACTGGTCACTGACAAACTGTCAACTATTCTTCATTTTCAGGAAAAGAACACTCCACTGTTATCTTTAAATTACTTTCTGCAGTTCCTTCCGTAATATAAGGAATTCCCACTTTACCCCCAGCTTTAATCCCGAACTCTAAAGTAACCTTATCGATATTAGCATTTTTAACTTTCCTCAAAGCATTTAAAGTAGAATTAGTATAAGCGCGAATAGTATTTTCAATGGCCTCAAAACTTACTCTTGCTGATTCTTGGGAATCTGCAGTTGAGCCTAGAGGGCGGTTTAAAAATTCTCTCACTCCTTTCGCTTCTTGACCTAAGTCTTCTCTAGTTAGTTCCTTTTCTGTTTCCTTATCCTCAGCAACATTTGGAGAAATTTGAACATCTTCTTTAGCTTCAATATAAATAACCGTTCCATCTTCAAGTTCTATGGGAGTAAGTTGAGTCATAGATTTTCTTTCCTTGATAAGTAATTGTAGGTTGGGTCTCCCGATAGCGAAACCCAACAGCAAGGGTTGTTGTGTTGGGCGGTCCCTGCACTTCGGCTACGCTCAGTGACCGCGTTAGCCGAAGGGTTTCGTTACCTCAACCCAACCTACGAAAAATAAACTGTCAACTATCAACTATCAACTATCAACTGTTATTTTAGGCTAAACTTATATTATTATAGATTTTGCGATAAGTCATGAATCGTCATGCTCTGGTAGTTGGTATCAATAATTATCAAGCTGAAAGATTAGCAAATCTTCAGGCCCCGGCCCAAGACGCTGAAGCCATGGCCCTCTTACTGGAAAAATACGGTGACTTCAAAGTCACTCGACTGCCAGAAGCCATCCATAGAGAAACTGGTTCTCCCTATGTAGGAAAGACTCTTGATTTAACCTTAGCTCAGTTAGAAGATCAACTGGGAAAACTTTTTAAACCTCAAGGCAGAAATATCCCCGATACTGCCCTGTTTTACTTTTCAGGACACGGACTCCGTCGCACTTCATGTCTTGAGGAAGGTTTCTTAGCCACTAGCGATGTTTATCCAGAAGCAAGATTTTTCGGTCTATCTCTACAATGGTTGAGAAGGTTGCTCCAGTCTAGTCCTGTTAAGCAACAGATTGTCTGGTTGGACTGCTGTTACAGCGGAGAACTGTTGAACATTTCCGAAGCTAATCCGGGAGAAGCGGGGGATGTAAGAGATCGCTGTTTTATTGCTGCTTGCAGAGAATTCGAGCCAGCTTATTCAGATAAAGATTCTAGCATGCTGACAGAGAAATTGTTAGCAGCATTAGACCCCAATAGATGTCCCGAACCTTGGGTAACCAATTTTAGTTTGGTGGATTATCTAGATCGACAGTTTCAAGACCCCAATCAAAGACCTGTTTTCAGCAACTTCGGCCAATCCATTAATTTGACTCGCATAACTCGTCAAGAAGTTATTGCCACTCCATCAACTCCTCTATCTGAAGCAAAAAATACAATCTGTCCTTATAAGGGATTGGCTTATTTCGATTGCAATGAAGAAGATCCTAAATACTTTTTCGGACGAGAGGAACTGACGGACAAATTGATAGATAAAGTGCGTCAGTCTAATTTTCTCGCTCTTGTGGGTGTTTCCGGTAGCGGCAAATCTTCTGTACTGCGAGCGGGATTGTTGCATCAGTTGAAGTTGGGCAGAAGGTTGGGAGGAAGCCATGACTGGGAAATTAAAATCATGGTTCCTGGGGAACGTCCTCTGGAGAATCTGGCTTTGGCTTTTGTGGATTCTAACCTCCAGGGATTGGACAGAGCCGAGCAACTAGAGAAAGCAGAAAGGCTTCTGAAAGAAGGAGCTGATGGTTTGCGTCGTTTGATTCAATCTTCTCATAGTCCGAAAATAGTGCTGGCCATGGACCAGTTCGAGGAAACCTTTACTCTCTGTGAAGATTTATCCGCAAGAGAAAAGTTTATCCAAACTGCAATTGTGGGAGTTTTAGATAAAACGGCTGATGGCCATGCGGGCTGACTTTTTTGGTAAATGTGTGGAACGAGAATATAGCGGTCTGGGGGAAACTATCCAGCAGCATTTGGAAACTGTAACTCCCATGAATCCGGAACAGTTGCGGAAGGCAATTGTGGAGCCAGCCAAACAAGTACAATTGGCAGTGGAACCGGAATTAGTAGAGCAGATTCTGGAAGATGTAGAGTCGGCTCCCGGTAGTTTGCCTTTACTTCAAGATGCTTTGCTGGAGTTGTGGAAGGGGAGAAAGGACAATAGCTTGCAACTCACAACTTACATGCAGTTGGGCAAAATTGCTGGTACTTTGGATCGAAGAGCCACGGAAGTTTATGAGAAGTTAGATAAGGAAGAACAAGCAGCAGCTAAACATATTTTCCTCTGTCTGACTCGCTTGGGAGAGGGAACGGAGGATACTCGCCGTCGCCTTCCTCAGCAAAATTTGGTCGCTGGGAAATATGGGGAAACTTTGATTGAGAAGGTGGTAAAGAAGTTGGCAGATGAGAAATTAGTGGTGACGGGGGAAATAATAGATAAAGTTGCGGGAGTGGAGGTGACTCATGAAGCCCTGATTCGTCATTGGCGTTTGTTGAGACAGTGGTTGGACAAAAGTAGAAAGTGTTTATTGCAGAAGGAGAAAATTGAAACTGCAGCCAGAGAGTGGGAGTCTCGTCAACAGGACAAAGGGGATTATTTGTTGCGGGGAAAACGGCTTAAGGAAGCAAGGGTTTTTGCTAAGAAACAAGGAGAAAGTTTTCCTCTTTCTAAGAAGGCAGAGGTTTTTATTGGGGCAAGTGTTAGAGGTTCTCGATTGAGTTTAGTGGGAATGACTGGTTGGTTGATAATTCCTGTTATTATCATTGTTGGGATTGTTGAACCTAGGTTGCGAAAACAGGCAATTGATAGAAATTTACAAGCTCTCAAAGATGGTGTGGGAGGAAAACTTGAGGCTGAATATTTAGTAGAAGGATGCCATGTAAAAAATAGAGAACTGATACCAAAACAATGGGCTAATTTATTGTTTGGCAATTGTGTTGATTTAGATTACCAAAAATTTGAAAATCTACAACTACCAGGAGCTAACCTCGTAGGAGCCAACCTCGGGGGAGCTAACCTCGGAGGAGCTGACCTCTCGGGAGCTAACCTCTCGGGAGCTTACCTCAGAGTAGCTAACCTCGGGGTAGCTAACCTCGGGGTAGCTGACCTCTCGGAAGCTGACCTCGGGGGAGCTAACCTCTCGGGAGCTTACCTCGGGTTAGCTAACCTCTCGGGAGCTTCCCTCTGGATAGCTGACCTCAGGGGAGCTGACCTCTCGGGAGCTTACCTCTCGGAAGCTTACCTCTGGGTAGCTGACCTCTCGGGAGCTAACCTCAGGGGAGCTGACCTCAAAAACATTCGTTGGGACGAGGAAACAAACTGGAGTGATGTAATAGGATTAGAGACAGCAAAGAACGTCCCAGAAGCTTTAAGAAAGCAGCTCGGTCTCCATCGCCCTCCTGCCACCGACCAGCAAGATTAGAACCAGATTTTGTAGTTTAGGTAGAGCGTAAGAGTTACCCAACACAAGTTTTCTGGTCTATGACTTTGGGATTTAAGATGGGAACTTCTCAAAGAAACCCAGTTTCTCACCCCAGGGGATTTGTTACAAAAATCAATTAATTATCGACAATGATAGATTGATGCGTAGGGTGCGTTACGAACGCACCAGCCCAGATTTAGAAATAACCAAATCGTCTAAAAATAGAAGAATAAATTTAAATAATTTTTTTTCTAAAATTCTCAAACATTTGCTAGAAAGCGAAGAAACCGGGTTTCTTTCATGATTTGAGGGTAAACTGCCGAAACTTTTGCCAGAAACCCGGTTTCTAACCCACGGGATAACCTAAAAAATAGGATCCAAATGTACCAAATCATATCAAATACGAAAAAGGTTGCTACAGACAAAAAATATTCCTCATTATCCCCTTAAAAAGGGTGACTTTCTAGGCTCCCCCCCCTTATTAAGGGGGGCTGGGGGGGATCCAATTCAAGCATTGGCAAATAACTTATAAATACTATTTATTTGTAACAAACATTTTCATATTTCAACTCTTCCCAGGATATTTCTGGTTCTTCCTGGCGCTCCTTGGAAACAAGAACATCGTAGAAATCCTCCCAAAGTTCTCCCCACTGTTGAAGATCCATAAGAACAGCGGTCTTATTTCCACTCTCATCAACCACAAATTGAATACCTTTCATAACCACCATCTATCTGAGACTATCTATAGTATAGCACTAGCCGATTGTGGAATGAAACAATATTCTTTTGTGGTCAAATTATTAGAGTTATAAGAATTTGTAGGTTGGGTAGAGCGATAGCGAAACCCAACACAAATCTTGTGGCTTGTTGGGTTTCGTGACCTCAACCCAACCTACAATCTAATCAACTGATTTGCGATCGCTTCGCGAGCGCATGAATTATATAAAATATGAAAATGATTGCTAGAAATACAAATTTATAAGTTTTTTGTATATGCTTTAGAGTTCGATCCCCCCCAGCCCCCCTTCAAAAGGGGGGAGAAGAAAAAATTTTGATATCGAGAATGAAACAGCCCTGCCTCTCATTTGGGAGG
>JH610927.1 GCA_000252485.1 Prochloron didemni P4-Papua_New_Guinea
ATAGTAGCAAAAATTTTCAGATTTCAGATAGTAACAAACAACAAACAACAAACAACAAACAACAAACAACCAACAACAAAATGAAAAACATTAAAATTGAAAGAATTGAATCAAGTCAAACTCTTGACAAATGTGCGGAATTATTAGCTGAGGTATATAACTCCGAACCCTGGAACGATCGCTGGACCAAAGAAAAGGCATTAGAAAAACTAACTTGTTTTTACAATTCACCTAAATTTCTTGGCTGGATGGCTATGGAAGACAACATCCTGTTAGGTTGTTGTATCGGAAACATCGAGCCTTATTACACCGGCGACTATTTTTATTTGAAAGAAATGTTTGTTTCCGTTCAATCTCAAAGAAAGGGAGTTGGTTCTCGATTAATGGCATCTTTAAAAGAAGATCTGGAAACAATGGATATTAAAACTATTATTCTATTTACCTCTCAGGAGGGGTTTCCTTTTGACTTTTATCAAAAAGTTGATTTTCAGCTAATGAAAGGCATGTGTATGATGCATTTTGGACCCACAGATTAAATATTATTAATAATGAATATTTAAACCAAATTAATATAAGCAAATGTAGGTTGGCTTGGACGATAGCTAAACCCTTCGACTGTCGCGGTCCCTGAGCGCTCGCCCTGAGCGAAGTCGAAGGGTAGCCGAAGGGCAGGGACCGCCCAACACAAGTTTCCTGGGCTTGTTGGGTTTCGTTGCCTCAACCCAACCTACAATTCTTACAACTGATTTGCGATCGCGATCGCACGAATAACAACAAACAACAAACAACCAACAACCAACAACCAACAACAAAAAAAGAATTTATCTCAGGGTAAGAATATCTACCCCCTCCTTCGTCACTGCAACAGTATGTTCAAACTGAGCCGATAGCTTGCCATCCTTCGTCACCGCAGTCCAACCATCTGCCAACAACTGGGCTTCGTAAGTTCCCTCATTAATCATGGGTTCGATAGTAAACACCATGCCAGGACGCAACCGTTTTCCCTTCCCTCGAGTACCGAAGTGGGGAATTTGAGGAGCGGTATGAAATATCTGACTCACTCCATGTCCCACAAAATTCCTCACTACAGAAAAGCCCTCCGCCTCAGCATATTCTTGAATCGCTGCCCCAATATCTCCAATTTTTCCCCCTGGTTTCACCGCCTTAATACCTCTATACAGGCACTCTTGCGTCACTTCTACCAGCTTCTTGGCCTTGGCAGAGGGCGTACCAACAAAAAAGGTGCGAGAAGTATCCCCATGAAACCCATCCACAATGGGAGTGACATCAATATTAATAATATCCCCATCTTTGAGAATTTCCTTCCGATTGGGAATACCGTGACAAATAACTTGATTTACGCTAGTACAGATAGATTTGGGAAAACCTTGATAACCGAGAGGAGCGCTTTTAGCTCCCCGTTCTAGGGTCCAGCGTTCTGCTTCATCGTTGATTTGTAAGGTACTTACTCCCGGTTTAACCATCTTCCCGAGATGATCTAATAGTTCTGCTGCTACCCTACCTGCTTGACGCATTTTCTCAATCTCTCTTTTGGAGAGGAGAACGATTTGTTCTTTGCCCATACTCTATCTATATTTGGCCAGCCATTTCTGTAGTATAACAGTGGATAGTGGATAGTGGATAGTGGATAGTGGATAGTTGATAGTGGATAGTTGATAGTTGATAGTGGATAGTGGATAGCTTATCGCATTGAGCTAATGTTTGATTTCGAGATTCAGCAAGTAGTTGCCCAAACAGACGGATGTGGTCAAAAGTAGTTGTTTTCGGCTGAATATGTATTTATCAACGTGGGGTAGCCCTCTGGGCTGCCTACCTTTCAGGGTCAGGACTTACGCAAAATTTGGTTTAAGATACTATAGATAGTGTTCGCAATGAACCCTACTCATAGCTTCTCTCAATCCATGGGCCCTTCCTGCTAATAGTTCATTCTGAACGGTTGCCCTAACCCAACCCCAGCTAGATAATATAGCACTACGCATTTAGGTTAGGACATTAATAAAGCCTGAAACTCAGTCATAGCGTATTTTTGAATTTTGAATTTTGAATTTTGAATTGCGCGTAGCGCTATATTTTCTTAACACCACCATTACGAAAGAATAAACAAAACCTCAAACTCTCTCTCCACCTGATTTTCAGCGAATTGAAAAAAAATTTCTCCAAGGGGTTGACAAATTCCAATTCTTGCCCTTATAATAAGAAACTGTGAGCAAACATTCCCCTGTAGCTCAGTGGTAGAGCGGTCGGCTGTTAACCGATTGGTCGTAGGTTCGAATCCCACCGGGGGAGCTTGAATTAATTCTCCATAGCAGTGGATAGTTGATAGTTGATAGTTGATAGTGGATAGTTGATAGTTGATAGTTGATAGTTATCCAGCAATCGGTTGGTTGCTCTCACTTAATACTAAACTAGTTCATAGGCCGGTATTATAAATGTATCTTGTAAGTCCAACAACAAACAACCAATAACAAACACTTCGACGACCCTCTGTGCAGGCAACAAACAACAAACAACAAACAACAAACAACAAACAACCAACAACTAATCATTCAAACTCACGTAATAAAGAGTTCCAATTTGTTTTAATTGTAGATGGGAATAAGACTTCAATAGTTTAGGTAACTGACTGCCCAATTGCAAACTCTTCATCTTCTTCGTAATAGGCTTTTTATATTGCTTTAAGAACTGAGAAGCTAAGTCAGAAATAGGAATATAGTTCTCCTTGGATTTAGCAATTAAATCCCCCACAATGGCAGTTAAAGCTTGTTCTAAATCGGCTTTGGAAGTGATACTAGCTGGTAACCCATTTCTAACTACAATTACTTTCTTTTCCGGGTCAGCTTTTCCAGACTCTTTCTGTTTCCCATGATTAAAAACAGTGACGTAAATACCGGATTTTGCGGTAGGTTGGTGAATAGCTAACTTATGGGGATAACTGGTCAAAATATCTTGGACCTTCTTGCCAGGTAAATGCTGGGCAATAACTTGACTGAGAGTAAGATGATACTGACGCTGAAACAAGAGAGATATTCTAGTTAATTTAATCCAACTATTCCCGGTGCGCTTTTGCTCTTTTAAAAGAATTGCTTGTAATTGTAAAATAAATTCTTCTAAAGAAGGAAAATCCATTGTCTCCTTCTCACTATAATTAATAATCCTCCCTGTCTGAGGATTGGAAACGGTAATTTTCCCCTTAGACTTGCGCACTAAATAAACAGTTAAACCGTGAGTTTGCAAAGTAGTACAAAGATGAGTCATCACCCCATCAGAAGAACAAACTAATACTTCCTTGGCAGTGGGATAATGAACGAAAATAGAAGAACCCACCGTGGCCATTTTTACGTCCGCACTGTCTTTTCCAGGAGGAACGTGAATTAACTCGTAACCCCTTCCGTTAAATTCAAAATCTTTTTTCCCCATAGTGCGCCAATTAGCAAAAGCAACTTTAATTTGTAGGGGATAAGTACAAATACTAGCCAGAAATTGTTCTGCGGCCAAATCTAACTGTAAATTTTCCGCATCTAAGAGTAATATAGCAATAGCACCATTTCTGCCATGATGCCATTTTGCTTCCCCGTTGAGGAGAAGAGGATGGGTGGACTGACGAATCAGAGCTAATAATTGAGCGAACTGAGGAGAAACAAAAAAGCTAGGAGTCAGAAAAATATGCAGCAGTTTGATGATTTCCATTACCAAAGCATCGGCATCTTCTATTTTTCCTAATTTCGAGTTTAACTGAGCGATAAATTGAGTGGAAAAATCCTGACTGTCCCATTGATAGTGGCTGTATTTATCTTTCAGCCATTGAGGATAGCTGGCCTTAATGGCAACAATGGCTTCGCAAATAGAGCGGCTGATGGAGTCAATGGGAATTGTCATGAGGGAGGGACAAATAGTGGATAGTGGATAGTTGATAGTTGACAGTTGATAGTGGATAGTGGATAGTGGATAGTGGATAGTGGATAGCTTTTCAGTGACCAGTAACCAGTGACCAGTGAGACGGTGTTTTCAGTTTTTTACTTATCGGTCACAATCATGTAATTTCAGAAACTGTTAAATCCCTTAGCTAGTAATAGTTTGAGCATATTTTTCCCGATTTAAGATGATTGTCGAGTGGATAGTTGATAGTGGATAGTTGACAGTTGATAGTGGATAGTGGATAGTGGATAGTTATACAATAACCGGTTGGTTGCTGGAACTCAATACTAAACAGGTTCATAGGCTAGTATCATAGATGTACCTCATGACCAAGAAACCTTATTTATAGTTTCGATTATAATTAACGACGGGTCAGGATTATTGAGAAGGCGGGCTCAAAGAGATCGCTTCGCGAGCGCCCCAGGGCCCACAGCCGTGGACCCCCGACAATAAATAAACAGAAAATATTAATTTGAAGATAATTTGAGGACATCATGGCTAGAGACCTGCGGGGATTCATTAAAATTCTAGAAGAACGAGGACAGTTACGGCGGATAAAAGCCTTGGTAGACCCGGATTTAGAAATTGCTGAAATTGCTAATCGCATGTTGGCAGCGGGAGGTCCGGGGTTATTATTTGAAAATGTTAAAGGATCTCCTTTCCCCATCGCCATTAATTTAATGGGAACGGTGGAACGGATCTGCTGGGCCATGAACATGGAAAGCCAGGAGGAGTTGGAAGCCCTGGGGAAAAAGTTAGCCCTGTTGCAACAACCGAAACCACCCAAGAAACTTTCCCAAGCGATAGATTTTGGCAGGGTTCTATTCGATGTCCTCAAAGCCAAACCGGGAAAGAACTTTTTCCCTCCCTGCCAGCAAGTAGTAATAGAAGGAGAAGATTTAGATTTAAATAAACTCCCCCTGATTCGTCCTTATGCTCAAGATGGGGGAAAAATCATTACCCTGGGCTTAGTAATCACCAAAGATTGCCAAACAGGGACCCCCAATGTAGGAGTATATCGCCTCCAACTCCAATCTAAGCAGACCATGACGGTTCACTGGCTCTCAGTGCGGGGAGGAGCCAGACACTTACGCAAAGCTGCAGAAGCAGGTAAAAAACTGGAAATTGCCATTGCCCTGGGAATCGACCCTCTCCTGATTATGGCGGCCGCCACCCCCATTCCGGTGGACCTGTCAGAGTGGCTCTTTGCTGGCTTGTACGGCGGTGAAGGAGTGAAACTGGCCAAGTGCAAAACTTTGGATTTGGAAGTGCCAGCGGATGCAGAAATGGTGTTAGAAGGAACCATTACCCCTGGGGAGGTCTTGCCTGACGGTCCTTTTGGCGACCATATGGGTTATTACGGTGCGGTGGAAGATTCCCCCTTGATTCGCTTCCACTGTCTCACCCATCGCCAAGACCCTATTTATCTCACTACTTTTAGCGGTCGTCCCCCGAAAGAAGAAGCGGCGATCGCCATTGCCCTAAATCGCATTTACACTCCTATTTTAAGGCAACAAGTCTCGGAAATTACGGATTTCTTTTTGCCGATGGAAGCATTGAGTTATAAAGCAGCAATTATCTCCATAGATAAAGCCTATCCGGGACAAGCGAGAAGAGCGGCTTTAGCTTTTTGGAGCGCTTTACCTCAGTTTACTTATACCAAATTTGTCGTAGTAGTAGACAAAGATATTAACGTGCGAGATCCTCGCCAAGTTGTGTGGGCAATTTGTTCTAAAGTTGACCCTTCTCGGGATGTGTTTATTCTGCCAGAAACTCCTTTCGATACTTTAGATTTTGCCAGCGTTAAAGTTGGTTTGGGAGGACGAATGGGTATTGATGCCACCACCAAGGTTTACCCGGAAACAGACCATGAATGGGGAGAGGCGTTACAGTCGGACCCAGATGTGGCGGCTATGGTGGCAAGGCGTTGGCAGGAATATGGTTTTGGGGATTTGGAGTTAGGGGAAGTAGATCCTAATCTATTTGGTTACGAAATTCATTAGTTGTTGGTTATTTGTTATTTGTTATTTGTTGTTTGTTGTTTTTGGTTGGTTTTTGGTTAGAATGTAGGTTGGGTTGAGGTAACGAAACCCAACAAGCCAAGAAGATTGCTACACCAACAAGAAACCGGGTTTCTACCATGATTTTGGACCAATACCTAGATTTGTTAAAGAAACCCGGTTTCTAACCTCAGCCTTTAATCTAAATCTATTCTACCAATTTCATTGTTAGATCAAATCTAAAAATGTTTGCTACAGATACAATAGTATTTATCAGTTATTTG
>JH610928.1 GCA_000252485.1 Prochloron didemni P4-Papua_New_Guinea
TTATTAAAAAAGTCCCCCTTATTAAGGGGGATTTAGGGGGATAGCAAAAATCAACTATCAACTATCCACTATCAACTATCCACTATTAACATTTTTTGTTCGATTTCGGACCAGGTGGTGCGGGATACTCGTACTGCGGCTTCTTTACAATCTACTATGAGTTTGTTGACGTAGAAGTATTTTTCCAATGCTGTTAATTCTTCCTTGGATAAGGTGACCTGTTCTCGGCTGAGGTGTAAAGCTTGAAGCCAAGTATCCAAAATCAGGAATACAAATTCTCGATGTACTTCTGGACTAGAGGAATACTCGGAGATTTTGGCTTTAAGTGCTTGCAAATTTTCAATTAAATCGGTAAAATTTACTTGTGAGAAAATTTTTAACTTTTCTAAGTCTCCAGCAAGTTTTATAAATTGATCGAGGGCGTTGGCGTAGGCGTTGGCGAGGGCGTAGGCGTTGGCGTTGGCGTTGGCGTTGGCGAGGGCGTAGGCGAGGGCGTAGGCGTTGGCGTTGGCGTAGGCGTTGGCGAGGGCGTAGGCGAGGGCGTAGGCGTTGGCGAGGGCGTTGGCGTTGGCGTAGGCGTTGGCGTAGGCGAGGGCGATCGCCCTTTTCCCCCCAGGAGAAATATCTCCTTCAGACCCAGCAGTAGCTTCTTCAGCCCAGAGTAATAATTTCTTCAATTTAGGAGTATCGATTAACGTTCTAGCTCCCACTTCCATTAACTCTAATAATTCATCGGCCCTACTCTTCAAACCAGCTACTAATAAAAACACCTCTTGCCAACGCTGATCAGTCAGATGTTGGTGAACCAACTCTTCTAACCTATCTTCCTCCTTAATAAAGAAAGCAGTTAAATATTCCTGCAAAGTGAGATGGGAAAAAGAGTAAAACCCTTCCGCTCGTTCCACCAAAATTCCTTGTTGAATGGCGATGGCCTCCAAAACCGCTTTGCCATCGAAATATTTAGGGTTAGCCGCCGTATCTTGGAGAAAATCCTTGATCTGTTTTATCAACTCATCCTGGGGAAAAAAGAGTTGGTCCTCTGCAAAACTATCGTAAGCGATTTGGGAAAGCAATACTTTCTCCACTTCTAGATTGAGTCCGGGGCAGATTTCCCCATATTCTACCCTTTTTTCCGCCGCCCATTCTTCTAATAAAATATCTAAAGCTTTTTGATACAACTGGCTTCGTTGAACGGGAAACCGGAGTTTTTTACCGTAAACCAAACAGAGAAAGGTTAATAACAAGGGAGTTTGAGCTAACTCCTTTGCTGATTTATTCTTTTCTTGATTCAAAGTTGACCAACATTTAGCGGCAGTATCGGATTCTTTATCTAAATCGGATTGAAACCAGTTATTAATAAACTGCTGAATCTGGTCATCCTCAAAATCTGCCAGTTGGATATCCTGGAACCCTTGTTTAAAACTACTCTGATAAGCGGCGATACGACAGGAAGCAATAAAGCGATTGTTCTCGTATTGGGTGACCAAACTCTCAATTGCATCAATTACTTTAGCTAAATTAATTTTCGGGACTTCATCCAGTCCATCTAGTAAAACCAGCAGTTTTCCTTGTTCTAGAGCTTTGATGGTAAATTCTTCTGAAAGAGGAAAACCAAAATTGTGAAACTCTTCTGTAATCGCTTTTATTAGATTTATCTTGTTATTCTCATCACTTTGAAAACGTTTCAACTCCAAGAGAACCGGAAGACAGTCATGTTGATACTTCCCATCTTTTCCTTTAAAAGCTTCCCAACCTACACGACGGAGAAAAGTAGATTTTCCCGCTCCCGGTCCCCCCAGTACCATTAAATATTGATTTTCGTTGGCTACTTCAATGCCATCCTCATTATCTGATTCTTCCCATTGAAATCTACGCCTTGCACTTTCTCGGTAAGCTTCTTCCAAATCTTGAAGAGATTGAAAACTACCAATAGTTAATCTATTTAAAAACCGAACGGGAGTATAAACAGATTCCAAATCTACGGATTGAGGCATGCCCAACAGTTTTAATAAACCATATCTACTTTTATATTTATCAAAATATTTCTTTATTGCTTTTTGAGCTTGTAGGATGTCAGTAATTGATTGGAAACTGTTCCCGCCAAGAGATTTAATAAGCTCCCAAAGAATTTTCGCTCCTGGAATTAAAAAAGGTTCTATTCCCATCATAGTAGTTGATAGTGGATAGTTGATAGTGGATAGTTGATAGTGGATAGTTGATAGTGGATAGTTGATAGTGGATAGTTGATAGTGGATAGTTGATAGTGGATAGTTGATAGTTATACCATAAGTGGTTGGGTTTCCACAACGAAACCCTTCGGCAAGCGCTCAGGGCAACGCCCAATAAGCCAAGAAGATTACTACACCAACAAGAAACCGGGTTTCTACCATGATTTTGGGACCAATACTTAGATTTGTTAAAGAAACCCGGTTTCTAACCTCAGCCCTTCATCTAAATCATTTGTTATTTGTTATTTGTTATTTGTTGTTTGTTGTTTGTTATTTGTTGTTTGTTATTTGTTGTTTGTTTTTGTTAGAATGTAGGTTGGGTTGAGGCCCTTTACCCAACAAGCCAAAAGATTGGGTGTTGGGCGAGTGCGGTCAAAACCAGTTGGGTATTGGATCTAGTTTTTTCAGAATATTGCAACTGCAGTCCGTCAGAAGACTATTGATACTGCTTTTGACGGAGGCGATAGATGCAGTTCGACGACCCTCTCCGCAAGGTGTGGTGGGCAATGCCCACCCTACCAAAAAACTCTATCAACTAATGAAAGAACACACCCGGTGTTGGGTTTCGCTATCGCTCTGAAAAAGAATGCTACTATTACAATAGTATTTATCAGTTATTTA
>JH610929.1 GCA_000252485.1 Prochloron didemni P4-Papua_New_Guinea
TTATTGAAAAAGTCCCCCTTATTGAAAAAGTATCCCTTATTGAGAAAGTCCCTCTTATTGAAAAAGCCCCCCTTATTGAAAAAGTCCCCCTTATTAAGGGGGATTTAGGGGGATAGTAGCAAAAATCAACTATCCACTATCAACTATCGACTATCCACTATTAACCCACATTCCGCACTTCGTACTGTGGTAAAAAGTCCTACAATACAAAATACAATACAGCATAAAGTATTATATATTACAAAAGGCGATCGCTAATTGACCAAAATATTAAAATTTATTGCCTTTGGTAGAGGTGGTCAAACTCTTACGCAGAAACCGGGTTTCTGAACTAAAACTCTGGATTTTGCCATTTTGTCCCGAGGAGAAACCCGGTTTCTAGGCTTGTTGGCGTAAGTCCTGTTTTGGTAGAGGTGGTCCAACTCAAGGGCAGCAGATTTGGGCAAGTGGTTTCTGGGTCACTAGAAACGTCGCTAATTGACAAAAATATTAAGATTTATTGCCTTTAACAACATTTTGGTTGCGCTAAGTGAATCGTCGAATAGTAGTCAGAGACTTTATTGTAGCGATTGACCTCCTTGATTATTTCATCCTCAAGCATCCAGCAAAGAAACTCCCAGTCTGAGAGAATCAAAAACAATTTCACAGGAATACAAAGGGGAAAATTTTAAATGAAATTGGCTTACTGGATGTACGCAGGTCCCGCTCATATCGGCACTCTCCGCATTGCCAGCTCTTTTAACAATGTTCACGCCATCATGCACGCTCCTCTGGGTGACGACTACTTCAACGTGATGCGCTCCATGCTGGAGCGGGAGCGGGATTTCACCCCGGTAACTGCCAGTGTGGTGGATCGAAACGTTCTTGCTCGCGGTTCCCAAGAGAAAGTGGTAGATAACATTACCCGTAAGGATCAGGAAGAAAGACCAGATCTGATCGTCCTGACTCCTACTTGCACCTCCAGCATCCTCCAAGAAGACTTGCAAAACTTTGTTGATCGGGCGCAAATGGATGCGAAGGGCGATGTGATGCTGGCGGATGTTAACCACTATCGGGTTAACGAACTGCAGGCAGCCGATCGCACTCTGGAACAAATCGTTAAATTTTACATCGACAAAGCCCGCAAGAAGGGGAACCTACCAGAAGGGAAAACAGAAAAGCCCTCTGTCAATATCATCGGTATTTCCACCCTCGGTTTCCACAATCAGCACGACTGCACCGAACTGAAGCGACTGATGACGGATTTGGGCATTGAAGTAAATGAGGTGATTCCGGAGGGTGCTTCTGTGGAGAACCTCAAAAATTTACCTCGCGCTTGGTTCAACTTGGTTCCTTATCGGGAAGTGGGTTTGATGGCAGCGAATTATTTGGAAAAAGAGTTCGGGATGCCCTATGTAGATATTACTCCCATGGGGGTTGTGGAAACTGCTCGCTGCATCCGCAAGATTGAGGAAATTCTCAAGGCACAAGGCGCAAATGTTAATTACGAACAGTTTATCGACAACCAGACTCTTTATGTTTCTCAAGCAGCTTGGTTTTCTCGCTCTATTGACTGTCAGAACTTGACAGGAAAAAAAGCAGTAGTATTTGGCGATAGTACCCACGCGGCTGCTATGACGAAGATTCTTGCCCGAGAAATGGGTATCCATGTAGTTTGGGCAGGCACTTATTGTAAATACGATGCCCATTGGTTTAAAGAGGAAGTCAGCGAGTATTGCTCCGAAGTGCTAATTAGCGATGATAATGGAGAAATTGGGGACGCGATCGCCAGGGTAGAACCTGCTGCTATCTTCGGCACCCAAATGGAACGGCATGTGGGTAAGCGCTTGAATATTCCCTGCGGTGTTATTGCTGCTCCCATTCATATCCAAAACTTCCCTATCGGTTACAAGCCTTTCTTGGGTTACGAAGGTACTAATCAAATTGCGGATTTGGTTTATAATTCTTTCACTTTGGGTATGGAAGACCACCTATTAGAAATCTTCGGAGGTCACGATACAAAAGAAGTAATCCACAAAGGAATTTCTGCCGATTCCGATTTAGGTTGGAGTAAAGAAGCTCAAGGAGAATTGAATAAGATTCCTGGTTTTGTTCGCGGTAAAGTAAAGCGCAATACGGAGAAGTTTGCTCGTTCTCGTAATATTGACGAAATAACTTTAGAAGTGATGTATGCTGCCAAGGAAGCGGTTGGAGCGTAGTTGAGTTTGGTTTTGTTCCTGACTTGACTATTTTTCAGTGGCGTTGCATCTCTGTGGGATGATTTGGATATATGCCCAAAATTTTTTCCTTATTTATCAATAGTTTCAGCTCATTGAAATTGGACTATCATCCCGCAATTGTGCAACGCCAAAGCTTTAGGTGGTGCGTTACATTTCATTAACGCACCCTACAAGATCTACAAAAGGGGCGATCACACTTAACCAAATCATCAAGATAGAATGTAGAATGTAGGGTGTGTTAGCGACAGCGTAACGCACCAAGCCCAAGGATAATAAACGATTTCATTGCTCATATCAAATCCCGATGCCTAATTATAGAAGACCTCATGTTTCTGGGGGAACCTATTTCATTACACAAGTTACTTATCAAAGAGATACTTGGCTTAGTAGCGATATGGGAAGAAAGGCGCTCAGAGAAGCAATTAACAATGTAAGGGAAAAATATTCTTTTGCTATTGATGCTTTTGTGTTACTGCCCGATCATTTCCATTGTTTGTGGTCTTTACCCCCTGGAGAGGGCAATTTATCGGTGAGATTGCGATTAATTAAAACCTATGTCACTAAACATTATAGACAAGATTTAGCAATTAATCGAGAGACCTCTCAATCACGACAAAAGCGAGGGGAAAGCAATCTTTGGCAACGCCGCTTTTGGGAGCATTTAATTCGTGATGAACGGGATTTTGCCCAACATTGTGATTATATTCATTATAATCCTGTGAGACATGGCTTATGTGACAATCCTCAAGATTGGCGGTTTTCTAGCATTCATCGATTTATAGCTCAAGGCATCTATCCAACCGATTGGGGCAGTGAGATAAGAATTGAAAAGCCAAAAGGGATTTGGGATGAATAGTATTTATGGTGCGTTACATTTCATTAACGCACCCTACAAAAGGGGCAATCGCAGTTAACCAAATCATCAGGATAGAATGTAGGGTGTGTTAGCGACAGCGTAACGCACCGAGATTATACCGATGTTAAAGATGGTGCGTTCCCCATAAATCAATGTTGCAATCATAATCGTAGAAAGGAACGCACCCTACAAGAGCTGCGCTTCTGAAGCGATCGCACTACATCACCACCTCAATTCCATCGTAGGTTGGGTTATCGCACTAAATTTCTGATTTCATCTGCTTCAATGCAATATAATGTTCGTCAAGGGAGCGTCTTAGCATCATTTTAATCACAGCAGATCTGCTAATGTTGAGTTCTTTTGCCATTGTATCGAGTTCAGTGAGCATCGGGCTAGGAATTTCCACCTTTGTGGTTTCTATATCCTGTCTTCTTCGTGATGTCATCTGACGGCGTGTTCCGACTCTTGTTGTTGCTGAGTCAAAATAGCGGTCTATAACTTCTTCTCCTGCCTCAATTTTTTGTTCAATTTCTTCAATAGAAATATTGTTCATAAATTTCTCTCTCCCTTTTCGTACTTTTCCAGTAAGTTATTAACCATATATATTCTCCTTCATCATCATAGCGCAATTCATAAATGACCGATAAAAGAGAATTTTTCAGAAAACCAATGGCAATAAATTGTTCGGGATAATCTTGTTTTATTCGTTCTACATAGTCGCCAGCCAAGATAGTAGCGACTTCCTCAACCAACCCTACAAGATTACGATCACATGGAGCAATATATGTTATCCGCAACCTAGGATAAGCGATCGCTACATCACCACCTCAATTCAATCGTAGGTTGCGTGACGATCTATTATTATAAATTGAAAATATTCCCGATGAACAGATTCCACAGTTATTACAAATCCTTCGTTTATTTCGTCAAAGCCAAATGACGAACCAAGAATCTGTAGATAATTGGAAAAAAGCGATGCTTCAGCTGGAAAAGTCCAATCCAATTCAACGAAAACAGCAACAAAAAAAGTTAAAGGAGTTGTTTCAATCTTGGAATGAGTTAGACGAAGAACAAGACTAAAAAGAAACTTGGGAAATTATTAAATCCAGCAAATTTGTCAACGATCGGGAATGGCAAGAAATTTAAAAATTTAGACGATTCATTATTACAATTAACATGAAGGTGGTGCGTTACATTTCATTAACGCACCCTACAAAAGGGGCGATCGCACTTAATCAAATCATCAGGATAGAATGTAGGGTGTGTTAGCGACAGCGTAACGCACCGAGATTATACCGATGTTAAAGGTAGTATTTGGCGATAGTACCCACGCGGCTGCCATGACGAAGATTCTTGCCCGAGAAATGGGTATCCATGTAGTTTGGGCAGGCACTTATTGTAAAGAGGTAACGAAACCCAACAGCACGGGTTGTTGTGTTGGGTTTCGCTATCGCTTAACCCAACCTACAATTGGTTATAACACTATTGTATCCTGGGAATATTCCCGGTTTCTCAACCTACGCTGGAGAATAAAGCCTGAAACCTAGTCATAGCCTAATTTTGAATTGCCCGTAGCGCTATAACACTAGACAATCCCAATACCCAAACGCACTGCGAAATTAGGACTTAAAGGAAGAAGAACAACCAGCATTAATAACAGAGCCAAAAAAGCTAAACCCGCTCTGGTATCGTCCGGTTCTGTAAGTTCGTTCAAACTGGGTCTTTCTAACTCTCGCTGCAAAAAGAGAATAATGATTGCCCAATATAAAACAATAGAGTTGCCAGGATTAAAAATAACCACAAGTCCTAAAAGAATCAAGGTGGCAATAGTAGATCTTCTGGCAGTTTTCCGTCCGTAAATCCCTTGTACTATTCTACCTCCATCCAACTGCCCTGCTGGCATCAAATTTAAGGCAGTAATATTTAATCCCAACCAACCAATAACAGTCAAAAGATTAACTTCTACCAATGGTTGTTGCAACTGAGAACCTAAGATTATTTTCCCTAGGATTCCGATTAAAATAGAACTTTGAAAGAATTCACTGGGGATTTCAAATATGCTGCCGGGATGAGAAAGAATCAAACCCAGGATTAAGATTAAGAGGGACATTATGCCCCCTACAGCTGGTCCGGCGAAGGCAATATCAAAAAGGGCAGTGCGGTGGGGGAGAATGGACTCGAAGCGCGTAATAGCGCCAAAGGAACCAATTTGCCAACTGGGAATGAAGAAAGGTAAACCCATGGTAATATTATATTGTTGGGCGATCGCCCTATGACCCATTTCGTGAGCGGCCAAGATTAGCCCCAGTCCTAAAGTTACCGGGAGAACTTCGGAAAATCGACCCAGTTCCCCAAACCAGTCGAAACCTTGCAGTAGGGAAGCAGCTTCTAAACTGGTAGCAATAGTTGCCACCAGAAGAACTAGAGCTAAATTTTTCTGGGCTAAGGTAGCTGGTTGAGGGTCATTTCTACTGGGAAGTACAATCACTACTGGTTTTTCTTCTGGACTTTCCACCAGAAAAAGGTGATATTTGTCTCCGAAACTTTTGTTTAACTTCTCGGAAAGGCGACGATGGACTGAGTCTGCTTCCCCCCGCAAGTTGCCTCGAAAAATTGCTCCTTCTTGATAAGAAATGCTCTCCGTGGCGAAGAAGGTGTCAATCCCAAATATTCCTTTGATAATTTTCAGGTCTTCTGGGTCAATAGGGATGGGTTCCGGTACAATTCTTTCTTTCGGGGTTTCTTCCTGTGGGGATGGGCTGGAAGAATTTTCTTTCGGCAATCTTTCTTTCACCTGCTTTTGCCACATCATGCTTTGTCCTTCTGCCCGGATGAGATTCCCCAACCAAATGTAAATTATGACGCAGACCACCAACAAAAAGAGTATAGCAACTATATTGAGGTAAATGCCTAAGCCTAAGAAAATGAAGAAGATCAGCCAGGGTGTCATGAGGAGAACGGACTGCAACCAAGCCAGAATGCCCAGTTTGCCGTAGGGTTTGGCTCTCCTAAAGCCCCAATAAATAAAGCCAAGAGCAAAGATAACAAGTAATGATATTGCGGTGGTCTCCGATCCGTTAAGCATATGGTTGTTGGTTGTTGGTTGTTGGTTGTTGGTTGTTTGTTGTTTGTTGTTGGTTGTTTGTTGTTGGTTGTTTGTTGTTTGTTGTTGGTTGTTGGTTGTTTGTTATTAGTTGTTTGTTGTTTTTTGTTTGTTATTAGTTGTTTGTTAATTTTTGCTGCTGTTCACCAATATGTCAATCATAGTATTCATTCAATCATAGTTTGTTGTTTGTTGTTGATTATTTATGAACTTTTGCTGCTGTTTACTAATATGTCAATCATAGTATTGATTCAATCACAGTTTGTTGTTGGTGCTATTTCTCCTTAGTTTAGAGCAGCCCGAAGGTTTCCTTGATGCTCTGTCAATAGAGAGTTTCCCGTTGCAGCATCAACTCCTTTCCAGTGCATTAGTAACGCTAGCTTGACGTTGTTGTTGCTCCTTTCCAGCAATTCTCCTGCTTCCAATCTGCTTAAGTCCGTAAGCTCCCCGATGATGCGCAAGGCGCGATCGCCCAGTTTCTGGTTAGTAACAGCCACATCTACCATCCGATTGCCGTACACTTTGCCCAAACCTATCATCACTCCCGTGGACAAAATATTTAATGCCATTTTAGTTACCGTTCCGGCCTTGAGGCGGGTGGAACCAGCCAGGATTTCCGCACCCACTAGCAAGCGCAAATCCACGTCTACCTCAACCCTCACTTGGTCTGTGGGGACGCAACTGAGATAAATAGTGGTGGCCCCCAGTTTTTTGGCAGCGCTTACCGCTCCTTGGACGTAGGGAGTAGTTCCCCCGGCACTGATCCCCATCACTACGTCCAAGTGGGTAATACCCCGTTCCTCAATAATGGCAGCCCCGTCTTCTCTACTATCTTCCAGCTTCTCGGAACTGCGGGTCATGGCTGGCATACCTCCAGCGATGATGCCCTGTACCAGTTCTGGAGGAGTGCAGAAAGTGGGGGGACATTCCGCCGCGTCTAACACTCCCAAGCGTCCGCTAGTACCGGCTCCCACGTAGAACAGCCTGCCCCCGCGACGGAATGCTGCGGTAGTGAGGTCGATGGCCCGAGCCAGTTCCTCTCGTTGCTGGGCGATGGCCGCCAAAGTTTTGGCATCTTCAGAGTTGAATAAATCTACTATTTCTAGAGAGGTTAATTTATCCAGGTTCTGACTTTTAGGATTGAGCTGCTCTGTCAGCAGATGACCTCGATTTTCCATGTTCAACCTCTTTAGTAGGGACGGAAGGCTACCCTATAGGACTCATTATAACAAGCCTTCTAATCGTTTGCGAATTGCGTCTAATTCCGGGTTAGACATTTCTGAGGGTTCCTCGGGAGGTTCTACCTTCCCTTCTGGGTTCCAGTCTGTTTCCTCCAGGTTGTTCTCTGGGGGGATCTCTAATTGGTTTTTAGCAATTATTTTCCATTCGTAACCCGCACTGCGGCAAAATTCTTCAATTTCTTCAGAATCAAAACCTTCTATGGTTGCTTCTGGGAAGTCTTGGGCTTCTAGCATTAAAGCATAGCGAATGGCATCGTCTTCTTCTTGGAACATTAGCACTTGATTCACACCTCCCATTTGAATGGTGTGAATACCTTCGTTTTCAGTTCTGGCATTGATAAGGAGTATATATACAAGCATGGTTCTATTTGTTTTTGTCTTACTTCCCGATCCCCCCTTGATCCCCCCTTAATAAGGGGGGTAAGAATCTTGAGCGCTCCTTAATCAGGGGGGCAAGAATCTCGCTTGCTCCTTAGTAAGGGGGGCAAGAAAAGAATAGGGACTGGGGCAAGAACGGGGATCGGGGTTTGCAGTGGGGAAGAGTTAATTCTTCGCGAGCCACTTTTGACCGTTCAACCGTTGCAAAGTGTACATTACCATTAAATCTAATGTCACCCTGCGCTCGTCAATCATAAAAGATTCCATAATGCTGGGTTTGCTGCCATTGGTGGCGCAGGAAAAAGCTTTCTTCCCTTTAATGCTTTCTTCCAGAAAATAAAGATTAAACTGACGCTGTCCTTTTTGCCAGTTGCCCATCACTTGCCAGCATTCTTCAGTTCCACCCACAGGAAGCTTTTCCTTCTGAAAGGCTAATTCTAGATCCGAGATTCCCTCTTTGGCAAGTGCTTTCTTTAAGGCTGGAGTAAAATGCTCTTCCATGAACTCGGTGAAAGGTTTATTCTCCAGGGGTGGGGCCTTCTTGGCTTTTGGCTTTGGTTCTTTCGGTTCGGTGGTTTCTGCCATGGTTATAGTTTGTCCTTAGTGCGATCGCTCTATATATTATCAGCTATAGCAATTAACAATTAACAATTAACAATTAACAATTAAGAGATTGATAAGAAAAATGCCCATGCACGCTTTGTACAAAGCTGATCCAGCCGATGCAGCACTTTTGGATTAATGTAACATGTAAGACACTTTGGGAGCGAAGCGCTATAACTGCTTCTCAAGCAATGAGTAGCATCGTAGGTTGGGTTTCGCTATCACCCAACCCAACGTACAATTGCTCATTATGGCTCTCCTTGTTTTGTTATTGAATAGGACTTACGTAAATAACTCTCTTATTCCGGGTTTCTGACCTAGATCGAACGGCTCAAATCGAGATTTTTCTTAGAGAAACCCGGTTTCTGCGTAAGTCCTGTTGAAGATGAGTTTTAGATCCCGTAGTGGGGTGACACAGGTAATGAGAGTGGAATAGATTTCAGCCCAGAAACCGGGTTTGGACTATTATTTTAGGGATTATATTGAAATTTGGGCAAGAAACCCGGTTTCTCAACCCTTAGATTGAATTGCAAAAGCTTTTTCAAAAAACTATTGAAAGAATTTACAAGTTTACTCTATACTTGATAGTATCAATCAGCAGCTATGGTAATGATAGTTTACGAGTTTAAAGCAAAGGGAAACCAAAACCAATACCGAGCAATTGATGAGGCAATTCGTAGTTCACAGTTCATTCAAAATAAGTGCTTGCGCTACTGGATGGACAACAAAGGAACAAGCAAGTATGACCTCAATAAATATTGTAAAGTTTTGGCGCAACAGTTTACCTTTATCAATGAATTAAACTCTCAAGCTCGACAATCTGCTGCTGAAAGAAGTTGGTCTGGGATTAGTCGCTTTTACGACAATTGCAAAAAGCAAAAAGCAGGTAAGAAAGGCTTCCCTAAATTCAAGAAAAATAGTCGTTCAGTCGAGTACAAAACTACTGGGTGGAAGTTACTAGACCCCAAGCACATCAAATTCACGGATAAAAAGGGAATCGGCAAGCTTAAGCTAATAGGAACTTGGGACTTAGCTTTTTACTCAGAAGACCAAATCAAACGAGTCAGGCTGGTTAAAAGAGCAGATGGTTACTACGTTCAATTTTGCATTAAGGTTGATATCAAAGTCAAGACAGAACCAACTAATAAAACAGTCGGTATTGATTTAGGACTTAAATACTTCATTGCTGATAGCAACGGCGATGTAGTTGAATCACCTCAATTTTACAGAAAAGCTGAGAAACAACTAAATCGAGCCAACAGGAATAAATCTAAAAAGTTTTGTAGAGGTGCTAAACCACAGTCTAATAACTATCACAAAGCAAGAAATCGATATGCCCGGAAGCATTTAAGAGTAAGTAGGCAACGTAAAGAGTATTGCAAGCGAGCTGCATACTGCGTAATCCAATCTAATGATTTGGTGGCCTATGAAGACTTAAACGTTAAAGGACTAGTTAAAAATCGGTTCCTTGCTAAGTCCATTAGCGATGCAGGATGGTATGAATTTCGCAAATGGTTGGAGTATTTTGGTAGAAAATATGGAAAAGTAACAGTTGCTGTCGCTCCCCATTACACCAGCCAAAAATGCTCTAATTGTGGCGAAATTGTCAAGAAATCTTTATCAACAAGAACCCATGTTTGTCCACATTGTGGCTACACCGCCGATAGAGATGTAAATGCGGCACGGAACATCTTGCAAAAAGGACTAACTACGGTCGGGCAGACCGAAAGTCATACGCTTGGGGAGATTGAGATCGCTGGCTACGTTGGATACGTCCTGCGTGGTTAAATCCTGTCGCTGAACCAAGAATTCCACGACTGGGCTTCCCTCAAGCCGTGGAAGTGTCAACGAAACTAGCAATTGCTTCTGAATATCTTTCTAAAATGCTTAATACAGACCCTTGATTCATCCAGTTCATATAATCGGGAGCAATTTCTACAGCTTTATCAAAATTCTTCAAAGCATCTTCTACACTTCCTAACAGTAGCATGGAAGTACCTCTTAATGTCCAACTTTCAGCATTATCTGGTTCTAGGGCGATCGCCTTTAAAACTGCTTTTTCAGTAATAGGTAAATTCTTAGTTCTTGTAATAGCAGTTTGCATCAAAAAAATCAAGTAGCGCATGTGACCCCCACTCATAATGCACATTTTTTTTTAAACTTGCTTCATCTTTAAATACCTCCTCTAGAGATAAATCATTATTTACTTTTTTAATACGGTTATCAATCAACTCCTGCAACTTCTTTATTCCTGGAGTATATTCCTTCCCTTCTTGAGTACGAATGGGAATCATGGGTAATGGTTGTACGTTCCCAAATTTTTCATATAAAACAGTGGCACGATCCGAAATTGCCGCAGATTCTTTAGCCATTCTACTATAGGATTGAAATTTGCATCGTCTTTCAGTTGTTCTAACAAATGACGGGTACAAGCTAAAAGAATGTCCGTATGTCTCGTGTCCTCCGTATTTACATCCTCTTTATCAGCAACAAAATAAACCACATAATAGCTAGGTCTATATAGTTAGGTAATTTCACTCGCCGAAAAGAATGAGAATGATAATCATTATTACTATATAATAATGATTATCATTTTGATTGAGTAGAGATCGGGTGTGAGAAAAATGAAAAATCAACTTTGGAAAGCTTGTTTATCAAGTCCTCTATTTATAGCTGCTTCTGTGACAAATATTCAGGTATCAGCCCAAACTATTGACTCCTACAGTGCAGACTTAAATCAAATTACTAATGTAAATCAATTAAGGGATGTTTCACCTACGGACTGGGCTTATGAAGCACTACGTTCTTTAGTTGATCGCTACGGCTGTATCGCAAGTTTTCCCAATCAGTCTTATGGCGGTAGTCAACCTCTCTCTCGTTATGAATTGGCTGCGGTGTTAAACTCTTGTCTCAATCAGATTGAAAGACTGATTGCTTCCTCTGAAGCAGTAGTAAAAGAAGACTTAGATACAATTAACAGGCTTACCCAAGAGTTTGAAGCGGAATTAGCAGCTATTGGCGGACGTACTGATAGCTTAGAAACTCGTACTGCTTTTTTAGAAGATAATCAGTTTTCCACTACTACCAAGTTGGGCGGAGAAACTAGTTTTGCCCTCAGTCAAGTTTTTGGCAACGAAAAAGCAGATGGTAGTGGCGATCTAGATAGCATAACCGTGTTTAATTTTCGCTCTCGCTTGAGTTTCAATAGCAGCTTTACAGGCAAGGATCTCTTGAAAGTACGCTTGGATGCGCTAAATACAGTTCCTTTTGGTTCCGGAGAAGAGGAAGATGATCCTAATGTTACAGGCACAGGTATGACTCGTACTGCTTTTGATGAAGGTTCAGACGGTTCGGTACGAATTGGCAAACTCTACTATACTTTTGCTATTGGAGAATCGGGTAAATCGGATAAGTCCGACCATTCGGGACACGGACACGATGAGGAGAAAGAAGCACATGGAGGACATTCAGAACACCTCCACGGAGCAGCAGAAGGTAAACTTTCTTTTGTGATTGATGCAGTAGGTGGAGAATTTAATGAAAATTTTGCCAACTATAACGAATTTTTTTCTGAAGAGTTAACTGGCGCAATATCCCGTTTTGGGCGTTTTAATCCCATCTACTACCAAGGTTTAGAAGGCACAGGAGCAACTGTAAATTATGACTTTAGTGATGCCGTTGCTCTTTCTGTGGGTTATCTTGCCCCTCGTGCTAGCGAACCCTTAGAAGGTGCGGGTTTATTTAACGGTAGCTATGCAGTGATCGCCCAGATTAGTATCGAACCTACGGAAAATTTGGGTTTTGGCTTGACCTATTCACGAGGTTATTACGCCCCAGATGAGTTGGTAGTTTCAGGAGAGACAGGAAGCGAAACTGCTAATGCTCCCTTTGGCGAAGAGATTGCCACCTCTGCGGATCATTTTGGATTACAAGGAAAATATCAAATTAGCGATCGCTTGAGTATTTCAGCTTGGGGTGGTCTGAGTTTAGCCCATGCCCAAACAGATGGTGATAATGAAGGCATTGCTGTTAATGATGGTGATGATGCCACGATCTTTAACTGGGCAGTAACTTTAGCTTTTCCCGATCTCTTTTCTGAGGGCAGTTTAGGAGGAATTATCTTTGGACAACCACCAAAAGTTAGTAGCAATGATGGTGGGTTAGAAGACGAGGATAGTGCTTGGCATATCGAAGCACAGTATCGCTATCAAATTAACGACTATGTTGCGATAAATCCTGGATTTTTTGTGGTGATTAATCCCGAAAACAACAGTGATAACGACGCTATTTATGTGGGTACAATTCGTACTATTTTTGAGTTTTAAGTTCTAGTCTCCATAGTAGCAGGTTATTAATAACCTGCTTTATTTTTGCTATGATAACGATTATCATTATTATAAAATTAACTTAATTAATCTTTCGATTTAAAATTACGCGATCACACCTTATGACTTCTACTAATCAACATCTCTCCTTACTTCATCGCCCTCGTCGCCTCCGTCGCACTGCATCCTTACGCCGTATGGTGCGGGAAAATCAATAAAAAAGCACTACTATAAGCAATGGTTATTAAAACAATTAAAGAGATTAATCTATCCCCGTGAAGATAAGTTTTATTTATTTGATAACCACCAGTTTTGAAATCTCTAAACATTTCTTCAATACCAAATCTTTTCTTTTTGTTTTTTTTCTATATATTCATTTTTCCTCAAACGCAAACAGTCCCCTTATTTCTTATATTCTCCCCCCTTATTAAGGGGGGCTGGGGGGGATCCCTACACCACGGCTAAATCCTCCTCAATCTTCTTAACCTCCTCAACAGAAACAACCCTACCTTCATTTTCAAATCCTTCAATTTGGTCGAAGTTCAGATAGCGATACAAATCCCCAGCAAAAGGATCAATCTTCTCCTGGACGATCGCCCTATATTCCTCCACCGTAGGAATCCTGCCCAACAAAGCACAAACTGCAGCCAACTCAGCGGAACCCAAGTAAACTCTCGCTCCCTTACCCATGCGGTTGTTGAAATTGCGGGTAGAAGTAGAAAACACCGTGGCTCCATCTTCCACTCGGGCCTGGTTCCCCATACGATCGCCAACCTAGAACTGCGATCACCAACCCAGAACTGCGATCGCCACCTCAAAACTGCGCACTGCTTCGCAGATCCCTTCGGGATCACTACTCCTACACCCGCATTTCGCACAAACAAATTTGGTAATCTCAGTCGCTGAAAGCCTTATTTAATTAAGGGTTTACCCTATCGGGACAAAAACGGCGAAAAAAGCGCAAAAAAGAGAGTTTAGAAACCTGTAATTTGTGTAATATGGTAGGAAATTAAAAATGTGGGTTATAACTATAGGAACTGTTAATTTAAAGGCTAATATTTTGCTTGGGGCAAATTTAAAATGAGCGATATTGACAAAAAGTATAAAAATACTATTAACCTTGGCAGACCGATGCATGAAGAGCGTAACACTCCTAACGGAAAAGGTAAATACAGGACATATGTTAATGAGGCTTATTGGTGGTGGCAACCGGAGAGATACTCCTCAATCCATTGGTCTCCTAAGACGGGTGCGCACGTCACACAAGGTGGTATAAGGAAGCAGTGGGAACAACTTGGCTTTGAGAACGGTTTTCTCGGATTTCCCACTTCAGATGAAATTCCTTTCACCAAGGATGGAGTTATTACAGAATCTTTCGCTGGAGAAGAAGTTATTGGGAAGGTTAGTTATTTTGAAGGAGGAGCTATATATTGGTACGCCGCTACTAATGACATATCGGTTTATAGTAAGCAAGAAGGCCAATTCAAATACAAACAAGAGCAATATACTAAAGGCTTTCCACCGGTTCATGCTAGGGAAATTGTTCCTCTACTTGAAAAAGTAGCTCTTGAAATCTTTAAAAAGACAATGTAAGGGTAAATTGGCTAGCTCCAATCGGTTACCAACGTAAAGCGGGACAAATTTGCCCTAGTGAACGGCTGAAACTCTGTGGGCTGGAAGCCTTGCCTCATGGGTTGTCCCGGCTTAAGTTGGTAGCCACAAAGTTCAAGCCCAAATATATCCCAAACCCGCTTTATAAGAGGCAAATAAGTTTCTATTTTGGGTCAGCCAGTCGAAAAAACGAAAAGATATCGCAGTACGAAAGGCTATCTTTTACTTCTGGGAAAGTGTTCAAAGGTTTATTAGCCCACCGTCTTTGTAGCCCCCCTGTTAACTTGTGTTCTTCGTAGTTCCGCGATCGCCTTCAAAACCTCTTTCTCAGTAATAGGTAATTGCATCGTTCGGGTAATAGCAGTTTTAATCAAAGACATTAAGTACCTAATATGACCACCACTCATCAAGCACAATTGTTTTAAGATTGCTTCATCTTTAAATACCTGAGTTAAAGCTAAATGAGTATCTACTTTCTGAATCCGTTTAGCAATCAACTCCTGCAACTTTTCCATCCCCGGAGGATATTCATCTCCTTCTGGAGTGCGAATAGGAATCATAGGTAATGCCACTACATTGCCAAATCTCTCCTCCAAAACAGTAGAGCGATCTGAATAAACCAAAGAAATAGGAACAGTATAAATAGTATGACATTGAAGCTTGCGCAGTTGTTCACATCGGTCTAGAAATATTTCATCGTGATTACTCCGTTTCCCACCTTCTTTATACACGGGAACAATGCGATCTAAATTATCCGCAATAACTACAATGCCTGGAGATTGCTTTTCCTTGAGCTTTTCCTTGGCTGCCTCAATAAATTCATTGAGAACTTCAATCAAAGAAGGAGTATGATTTTCCACCTCTTGGCGGATTTTTTGCCTGGTATTAGGAGCAGAACGTAACAGAGCAGTCACTTTAGCAAATTGAGCAATGCCTAAAGTTATATTTCCCTTCTCAAAAGAGATTTCTGTAGAACCCAAAACATCCTTCAGAGATTGCCATCTTTGCTCCAACCATGTTACCACCGGACTAGCATCTGCATTTGCTTGCAATTTTTCCAACAAATGACGGATACAAGTTAAAAGAATGTCCGTATATTGCGCGTCCTCCGTATCAATATCCTGGTCATCAGCAGCAAAATAAACTACATAAAAATTATTCTCTTCCAAATACTGTTTCAATCGTAACAGTTCCGTAGACTTTCCCGCACCTCGATGTCCGGCGTAGAGCTGACAAGTGACCTCATCTGAGAAAAGAATATCTCTACCCAATTGTTGAATAATATCTTCATCTCCTCTAACCTTGGTACAATCCACATAAGCCTTATCTCCTGCTGGGAGAGGTCGCAATGGGTCGAAGACGTTGTATAATTGTTTGAGTAGATTAATATCCATATATTGGTTGTTGGTTGTTTGTTATTTGTTGTTGGTTGTTTGTTATTTGTTATTTGTTTTTATCTTCTCATATATCATAGATTATAGCGTTTCTTAATGTGAGATTCAGGACTTAGCATTCGCCGGGTTTCTCTACGAAAAATCTGGACTTAGCCGTTTTATATAGGTTAGAAACCCGGTTTCTCTGGTTATGTGCGTGAGTCCTAAGATTATAAGGAGAGGACAGCCCAGAGGGCTATCCCACGATACACCTACACAATAGTTTTACATAAAATAATCTAAAAATAAGGCTCCCCCCTTATTAAGGCTTGCACGGTACTTCAGCGGCCACGGGCACGTTTTTTCAGAATATTTTAACTGCAGGGAGCAGTCCGTCAGGAGACTATTGATACTGCTTTTGACTAAAGCGATAGAGGCTGTGGTGGGCAGTGCCCACCCTACTAAAAAACTCGCGAATTCTCCCCCCTTATTAAGGGGGGCTGGGGGGATCCCTACACCACGGCTAAATCCTCCTCAATCTTCTTAACCTCCTCAACGGAAACAACCCTACCTTCATTTTCAAATCCTTCAATTTGGTCGAAGTTCAGATAGCGATACAAATCCCCAGCAAAAGGATCAATCTTCTCCTGGACGATCGCCCTATATTCCTCCACCGTAGGAATCCTGCCCAACAAAGCACAAACTGCAGCCAACTCAGCGGAACCCAAATAAACTCTCGCTCCCTTACCCATGCGGTTATTAAAATTCCGGGTAGAAGTAGAAAACACCGTGGCTCCATCTTCCACTCGGGCTTGGTTCCCCATACAGAGGGAACATCCCGGCATTTCCGTCCTGGCTCCCGCAGCGGCGAAAATGCCGTACACTCCTTCAGAACGCAACTGCTGCTCATCCATCCGAGTGGGGGGACAAATCCACAGCCTCACCTTGGTGGTTCCTGCACCTTCCAACACCTTACTGGCAGCTCGATAGTGACCGATATTGGTCATGCAGGAACCAACAAACACTTCATCTATCTTATCCCCCGCACATTCCGACATTAATTTCACGTTATCTGGGTCGTTGGGTGCGGCGACGATAGGTTCCTTTATTTGATCCAAATCCACCACAATCTCATCCACATATTCTGCATTCTCATCCGCTGCCATTAAACTGGGATTGGCCAACCATTGCTCCATCTTTCTTACCCGACGCAAAATGGTTCGTCCATCCCCATAACCTCGGGCTACCATATTCTTCAACAGAGCAATATTGGAACGGAGATATTCCCCTACAGTTTCCTCGCTCAATTTAATGGTGGAACCGGAACAAGACCGTTCCGCAGTGGCATCCGTAAGTTCAAATGCCTGCTCAATCTTCAAGTCGGGCAATCCTTCCATCTCCATAATCCGCCCAGAGAAGACATTTTTCTTATTCTTCTTCTCTACCGTTAGCTTTCCTTCTTGAATGGCCACATAGGGAATAGCATTGACAATATCCCGCAAAGTAACTCCCGGTTGCAACTGACCGGTAAATTTAACCAACACGGACTCTGGCATATCTAAAGGCATGGCTCCCAAAGCTGCAGCAAAGGCCACCAAACCAGAACCGGCGGGGAAGGAAATACCCAAGGGAAAGCGAGTGTGAGAGTCTCCTCCAGTTCCCACCGTATCCGGTAAGAGCATGCGGTTGAGCCAAGAGTGGATGATACCGTCCCCAGGACGCAAAGCCACCCCGCCTCGAGAAGCGAAGAAGTCCGGCATTTCCTTGTGGGTTTTAATATCTATTGGCTTGGGATAGGCGGCGGTATGACAGAAGGTTTGTAACACCAAGTCCGCACTGAAACCCAAACAAGCCAGTTCCTTCAACTCGTCCCTGGTCATGGGTCCGGTAGTATCTTGACTGCCCACAGAAGTCATTAAAGGTTCGCAGGCAGTACCGGGAAGAACTCCCGGCAAACCGCAAGCCTTACCTACCATTTTCTGCGCTAAAGTAAAGCCTTTCCCTGTATCTTCGGTTATTTCGGGACGAGTGAAGATGGTGCTGGGTTCTAAACCCAATGCGGCCCTAGTTTTATCCGTCAAACTGCGCCCGATCAAGAGAGGAATCCTTCCTCCAGCTCGCACTTCATCTAAGATGGTGTTGGGTTGGAGACTGAAGGTAGATATTACTTCTCCCGCTTCGTTAGTAATTTTACCTTCGTAGGGATGAATGGTAATTACCATGCCAGTTTCTATTTTAGTGACATCGCACTCGATGGGTAAAGCCCCGGAGTCCTCGGCAGTGTTGAAGAAAATGGGGGCGATCGCCCCTCCCAAGATATATCCTCCCGACCTTTTATTAGGAACGAAAGGAATATCCTCTCCTAAATGCCAGAGTACGGAGTTAATGGCAGATTTGCGGGAGGAACCTGTCCCTACTACATCTCCCACGTAAGCCACGGGATAGCCTTTCTCCTTCAACTGCGCAATAGTTTTCAAACCTTCTGGCATCCGACTTTCCAACATGGCCAGAGCGTGTAAGGGAATATCGGGACGAGTAGTGGCATGGGGAGCGGGAGATAAGTCGTCCGTGTTAGTTTCTCCCGGTACTTTGAAGGCAGTTACAGTGATGGTAGCGGGGAGTTCAGCACGACTGGTAAACCATTCTCCTGCAGCCCAAGAATCCATTACCTGTTTGGCATAGCTATTGCTGTTAGATAGTTCTAAGATATCGTTAAAAGCATCATAGACTAAGAGAATCTTGCTCAAAGCTACAGCCGCTGCACTAGCAATAGTTTCCTCCTTAGACTTGAGTAAGTCTACTAGAGAACCAACGTTATAACCTCCTACCATAGTACCCAGCAACTCTACCGCTGCCAAAGGAGTAATTAGAGGAGAGGAGATTTCCCCTTTCCCTATAGCTGTGAGGAAACCAGCTTTAACGTAAGCAGCATTGTCCACTCCAGGAGGAACGCGATCGCGGATCATAGTTAAGAGAGCTTCTTCTTCTCCTGCGGTCGGATTTTGCAATAGTTGGCACAACTCAGATGTTTGTTCTGCGTCTAGAGGTAGAGGGGGAATGCCTAATGCTGCTCTTTCTGCTGCCTGTTTGCGGTATGCGGTAAGCATGTTTAGGTTCTCCATGAGGTTTGATATAATGAAAAATTAGGCAATCTTTTAATAGATCATATCATAGATGTTTTGGTAGAAAAAGAAGAGCGATCATTATTTTCAAACATATTCTAATCATCCAACAGTATATAATTTTGACTCCCTTCGTAGGGTGCGGGCGCTAAGAGCGGCGCTTCGCGTGCGCAACGCACCGCAGCCCATAAATACAAGCGAGGGCAATTCGCGAATATCCAATTAATTTTGCCTAGGTACTTAATATAATTTTCCCCACTACATTAGTCAAGATTGTTTCTCCATCATAGCCAGTCAAGAAAGTTCTATTTCCTGGGTCTAGCGCGATCGCTAACAACCAAACTCGACAAATTCCCATCAAAATTCAATCTAAAGAATGCTACAGATACAATAGTATTTATAAGTTATTTGTAAATGCTTTAACGGTGGATCCCCCCCAGCCCCCCTTAATAAGGGGGGAGAAGAAAAAGTCCTCAGCCCCCCTTAATAAGGGGGGAGAAGAAAAAGTCCCCAGCCCCCCTTAATAAGGGGGGAGAAGAAAAAGTCCTCAGCCCCCCTTAA
>JH610930.1 GCA_000252485.1 Prochloron didemni P4-Papua_New_Guinea
TCCTCAGCCCCCCTTAATAAGGGGGGAGAAGAAAAAGTCCCCAGCCCCCCTTAATAAGGAGAAGAAAAAGTCCCCCTTTGACAAGGGGGATTTAGGGGGTAGGTTTGTAGCAAATATTTTCGTAATTCATATAATAAAACCAATCTTGGCAATCAGTTACTTCTTTAACTTTACTGGTACTGATTAGGGTAAAAAGAACTCCTGAATCGATAATAACTATCACTATGATTTTAAGATTTTAGATATTTTTTAACTAAGATATAGCACTACGCATTTAGGTTAGGACATTAATAAAGCCTGAAACCTAGTCATAGCCTGTTTTTGAATTTTGAATTTTGAATTTTGAATTGCGCGTAGCGCTATACTTGTTTGATAGAAGGGTTTCTGGTGAGAGATTCTTTGATATCTTGATATTCCTGAATTTCTTCTTCTGTGGCAGTTTGACCGTTATTTCGTTCTCTCCATTGCTCGATCAATTTCATTAATGGTTGATTTCTTCGTAATTGTGCTTCTTTATCCCATTGTTCATCAATACGAGTACGATCGGTTATCTCCTCGTCAGGTAATAGGGCAACAAAGTGAGCTAAATCTATTAGCTTGCCACTGGGTAATTTAATCGTTGAAGTCATATTTCACTCCTCCTTACTAGCTACTTATTAGTTTAACTTGGGTTGACACTCCCCGCTCTTGCATAGACAGCGATTCGCAAGCAGCCCAGTAATGAACTCTTACAGGCGTAGTCAAAGTGCCGCTACTGACTCCTTCAAGACATAATCCTAAAGTCGCCGCTGGTACAAAGACCCGCCGATGCTTTGGTTGAGTTACCAAGAACCAGAAGAGCTGCTGGCACAGCTTGACCAGGACCACCGAGCAGAGCTTGGCACTCCTTCATTATAGAGGACTACCCCCTCGATGATTTGGAGTTTCTGGAGGAGGAAGCGATCGCGGCTTGAGGTCGATGAGGAGACGATGGGGGGGGTGATTGCGCCCCCATTTTCCGTGGGTTTGCTTCCGGTCTTGGAATAAGTTAGGCTATTGTGAATTCGACGACAATAACCAGCAAATGACATATATACCACCTAAGTTTCAAGCCAAAATCAAGAAAGCTAAAGAGCTAAGACTGAAGAAATTAGATTTAAGTAATCATTTCGTCACATACGATAAAGACAAGTTAAAGGAAATACCTCCAGAGGTTTTTGAGCTAGAACAGCTAGAATCATTGAATTTAAGTGGAAATCATATTGCTACAATTCCTCAAGATATCACTAAACTCTCTAACTTGGCAGGGCTATCTTTGAGTAGAAATCAACTAACAACCCTGCCTGAGTCTATCACTAAAATTTCTAACTTGACTTGGCTAGATTTGAGTGGAAATCGACTAACAAACCTGCCTGAGTCTATCACCAAACTCTCTAACTTGACTACGCTAAATTTGAGTTATAATAAACTAGCACCCCTGCCTGAGTCTATCACTAAACTCTCTAACTTGACACATCTAAATTTGAGTAGAAATCAACTAGCAACTCTGCCTGAGTCTATCACTAAACTCTCTAACTTGACACAGCTAAATTTGAGTACAAATCAACTAGCAACTCTGCCTGAGTCTATCACTAAACTCTCTAACTTGACACATCTAAATTTGGTGCATAATCAACTAGCAACTCTGCCTGAGTCTATCACTAAACTCTCTAACTTGACACATCTAAATTTGAGTACAAATCAACTAATAAACCTCCCTGAGTCTATCACTAAACTCTCTAATTTAACAGAGCTATATTTGTTGTGTAATCAACTAACAACCCTGCCTGAGTCTATCACTAAACTCTCTAACTTGACAGGGCTATATTTGAGTTATAATCAACTAACAACCCTGCCTGAGTCTATCTCTAAACTCTCTAACTTGACAGGGCTATATTTGAGTAATAATCAACTAACAACCCTGCCTGAGTCTATCTCTAAACTCTCTAACTTGACCGAGCTAGAGTTGAGCAATAATCCTCTAGAAAATCCACCTATAGAAATTGCTGAGAAAGGAATAGAAGCTATTAGGGATTATTTCGAGCAACTGAAAAAAGACTCAGATTACCTCTACGAAGCCAAGCTTCTAATAGTAGGGGAAGCGGGAGCCGGAAAAACAACCTTGGCCAAGAAAATCCAAAATCCAGATTACGAACTACAAGAGGAAGACTCAACAGAAGGAATAGATGTAATTACCTGGTATTTTCCCTACAACCATCAACACAACTTTCGCATGAATATCTGGGACTTTGGCGGACAAGAAATTTACCACGCTACTCATCAATTCTTCTTAACCAAGCGCTCTCTCTATGTTTTAGTCATCGATAACCGCAAAGAAGACGATAACTTATATTATTGGCTCAATCTAGTAGAACTACTTAGCGACAACAGTCCCCTTTTAATTATAAAAAACGAGAAACAAGACAGAGAAAGAGATATTGACGAACGAGGTTTAAGGGGACAGTTCAGCAACCTAGAGAAAACCTTGGCTACCAACCTCAAGACCAACAGCGGTTTAGGGAGAATTCTCGGTCATATTAAACAATATCTTCGTAATTTACCTCATGTAGGACAGGTTCTACCTAAGACTTGGAAGCGAGTCCGGGAAGTATTAGAACAAGAGGACAGAGACTATATTAGTTTAGAAGAATATTTTCATATTTGTCAAGCTAACGGTATTATAGAACGAGAGTATCAAACACAATTAAGCGGCTTTCTACACGATTTAGGAGTTTGTCTTCATTTCCAAGATGACCCTTTATTAAACAAAATAGTAATTCTCAAACCGGAATGGGGAACGGACGCAGTTTATAAGGTCTTAGATAATCAGACAGTACGTCATACCCGAGGCAGATTTACCAAACAAGACTTAGCCAGTATTTGGCAGGAACAACAATATGAGAATGCCCGAGATGAGCTACTGCAACTGATGATAAAGTTTAAACTTTGTTACCAAATACCTAATCATGATATTTACATCGCTCCCCAACTTCTTAAGGAAAGCCAACCCCAATACAATTGGGAGGAAACTAATAATCTCATCCTCCGCTATACTTACGAGTTCATGCCCAAAGGCATTGTAATTCAGTTTATCGTGGCGATGCACCGGCATATTTGGCAGCAGGAATATGTTTGGAAAAATGGGGTAGTTTTGGAAAAAGACGAAACCCTCGCGGAAGTCATTGAATATTATGGCAAGCGCGAGATTAAGATTAGAGTCACAGGGAAACACAAGCGGGATTTATTGACTACTGTCACTTACGAACTCGACAAAATTCATGATTCTTATCAACGGTTGAAGTATAGTAAACTAATTCCTTGTAATTGTCAGAGTTGCAAGAATAATCAAGACCCTTATTTTTATAAATATAATGAATTACGAGAACGGATTGTTTATGGAAAAATGACAGTAGAATGCGGCCAGCCTCCTTACGAAGACAAGGTCAATATCTTATCTTTAATCGACGATCTAATGGATTTGAGAAAGTTGGCAAAAGATAAACCGGGAAGGACAGAGAGAGAGGATGAATACTTAGAAATTATTAATAAATTTGCTGAAAGACCTATCCACAATATTGTTGATGTTAACACCCAAGTAGAGAATAAAATGATAAAAGAAAGGATAAAGTATAAAATCGACCGAAGCGAAAACGTAGCTATTCTAGAAGGAGGGGATAACTACGGGCAACTAATCCAAAACAATTATAGCAAAGGTGAGAAGTTAGACCAAGATGAAGTACTCAAATTACTAGCCCAAATAGAAGCAAGGATTAGTGACTCTGCCTTAGCAGAACCTATCAAGAAAAAGGCTCTCAAAAGTTTAAACTCTACCGTTGATGAAGTTCAAGAAGAAGAACCATCAGCAGATGTTGCAATGACACAACTGAAGCGCATGACTAATACTCTAACAGAGGCAGGAAAAGCTACAGCGGAAGGGAAGAAAGTGTGGGAGAATGTCAAGCCTATTGTCATTCAAGTAGCAGGTTGGTTGAAAGTAGGAATTGAGTCTGCTCAAAATCTATTTTAAGAGAACTTAGATTTGAATTAGCTCCCGCATTATGCTAAAATAAAACCTGTACTGTGTAGGAGCGGTGCAGGCTCAATGAGCAACACAACCTAGATGTGGTATCTGCTACATCTAGGTTGTGAAACAGACTAAAACTCATCCCCCAATATAGGCTTCCAAACTTTACCAACTTGATAGTCATCCAACTATTCTTCTACCGCTGCCTCAATAACACCAGCAGTAACTTTGATGGAGGTTGGAACATGGACTGATTGTCTTTATTTAAAGCGATCGCCGTTTATAAAAACGATCGCATCTTATTTAATGGATCGCCGGTTACAACCCATATTCCGCAATTCGTTCGGAATATGGGTTAAAATCAATTGACCGATGTCTAATAGACATCTCCAAGAAAGAAAATGACTATCAACGTTGGGCTCTCGATTTCTTTACCAATCCACAA
>JH610931.1 GCA_000252485.1 Prochloron didemni P4-Papua_New_Guinea
TGAACGATACGAAGTAATCCCTCTCGCAACTACAGAACTCCCTGGAGACTACCAACGTCGTGCTCTCGATTTCTTTACCAATCCAAAACTTGCGCCAAATCCTTATGTTGATATTACCGTTCAACTGGATATCTCCACTCCATCGGCGATCGCTCTCGAAGATTTATCAAAGGGCAAAGGAACTCTGACCGCATGGTTTATTTGGAAGCTGATACAATCCCTCAAGGAGTTTTCCTGTTTTCAGTGGCGCTACATCGAAGGTCAATGGTATGAAGTTCAAAATCCCCCCCTATTCAGTCCCATCGCAGTAGGCAGACCCAATCGCTTTGTCTTTCTAGTGCTTGAAAATGCTTTTAAAATGTCGTGGCAAGAGTTCGCTGAAACTTGGATAGATTTGAAGGAAACAATCCAATCGGGGGGAATTTTTGAAACGAACGATACTTCAATTTTGGGTTTTAGTCAATTTATTGGCAATTTACCCAATTTACATTTTACTAGCCTCACTTTACATCAACCAAGTAGTTTCTGTCAACATTTTTTTTACTTTGGCCAACGACGCTGCGATGCAAAATCCGTCACTATTATGCCTCTGGCGGCCAAACTTCATCACAGTTCCTGCGACCCTTATGTTTTCGACCTTTTGCTTCAAAATTATCTTCAACGGTTGCAAGATAGAGCAGTTGAGCAATGAACAATGAACAATTAACAATTAACAATTAAGAGGTTAATAAGAAAAATGTAGTATCTAAGATGAAATATAAAAAAGAATGCTACAAATACAATAGTAGTTCGAGAGAGTTTGTAAATGGTTAAAACACTCTATTATCAAAGTCCCCCTTTGACAAGGGGGATTTAGGGGGATGTAGCAACTATTTTTGTATTTGATATAACTATAGCGCGAAGCGCTATAGTTAATAATTGATAGTTGATAATTGATAATTGACAATTGATAATTGATAATTGATGATGACCAAGTTTATTCCAAAATTGATTACTGCGGGGGCGGTTCTGGTTTCCTTACAAATCTTCCTCTTTAAATTCCCTGGGTTCTCCCAACCTATTTATCGTTCCAAGGATATTTTTCATCCCGTTACCGCTAACAATGGAATGGTTTCTTCCCAAGAAGCATTAGCCACTCAAGCAGGTTTAGCAGTTTTGCAAGAGGGAGGAAATGCTATTGATGCTGCTGTAACAGTGGGCTTCACTTTAGCAGTTACTCTCCCTCGAGCAGGGAATTTGGGTGGAGGCGGTTTTATGATGGTCCATCTGGCAGAAACGGGAGAAACCATCGCTATAGACTATCGGGAAAAAGCACCATTAGCAGCAACCAGGGATATGTTTCTGGATGAAAATGGAGAACCGGACCCGAAAAAATCCCGTTTCAGTCATTTATAGCACTACGCATTTAGGTTAGGACATTAATAAAGCCTGAAACCTAGTCATAGCCTGTTTTTGAATTTTGAATTTTGAATTTTGAATTGCGCGTAGCGCTATAGCTGTTGGGGTTCCTGGTACAGTGGCGGGAATGATTATGGCGCTGGAAAAATACGGCACCATTTCTTTAGAGAGGGCGTTACAACCAGCTATTGCAATAGCTGAAAATGGCTTCATCGTAACTGAAGATTTGCATCGCAGTTTGAGTTGGGCAAAGCCATACATGCAGGCTCACCCAGCAAGTCTGGCTACTTATTACAAACCAGGTGGAGTACCCTATCAAGTGGGGGAAATATTGGTACAAAAAGATTTAGCCCGCAGTCTGAAACTGATTGCCAAACACGGGAAAGCAGCATTTTATCAGGGGGCGATCGCTGAGGCAATTGTTGCAGAAATGAAAGCCAATGGGGGCTTAATTACCAAAGCAGATTTAGCTACTTACAAACCAGTTATCCGCCAACCAATTCGAGGTACTTATCGAGGCTATGAAATCTATTCTATGCCCCCTCCCAGCTCCGGTGGTATTCATTTAGTCCAAATGCTGAATATTCTGGAAGAATTTCCTTTAGGGGAGTGGAGACACAATAGCGCCCAAACTATTCATGTCATGGTGGAAACCATGAAACTAGCTTATGCGGACAGATTTAAATTTCTCGGGGATACTGATTTTGTTTTTGTACCCATAAAGCGTCTAATTTCTAAAAGTTACGCCCAGGTATTGCGACGCAAGATTAATTTAGAGCAAGCAACCTCCAGTCAGTCCATTTTACCAGGAGGGAAAGAATTATTTGAAAGCAACGACACCACCCATTATTCTATTATCGATAGTCAGGGTAATGCAGTAGCAAATACTTATACTTTAAACTTCAGCTATGGGTCCCAAATTACAGTTCCGGGAACAGGTATTTTACTCAACAATCAAATGGACGACTTTACCTCCAAACCGGGAGTTGCCAATGCTTACGGACTTATAGGAGGGGAGTCCAACAGTATTGAACCAGAAAAAAGAATGCTCAGTTCCATGACCCCAACTATTGTCATGAAGTCCGGTAAACCTTTTCTGGTAACTGGCAGTCCTGGGGGAAGTAGAATTATTACTACTACCTTGCAGATCGTTCTCAATAGTATCGACCACGATCTGAATATTGCCGCAGCTACTAATGCAGTCAGGATACATCATCAATGGTTCCCAGATGAATTGAGGGTGGAACGAGGTTTAAACCAAGATACAATTAATTTATTAACTAGGAAGGGTCATAAGGTAGTAATAAAACCAGTCATGGGTTCCACTCAAAGCGTGATGAGTATCAATGGTATATTTTACGGCGCATCAGATCCTCGCAAACAAGGTGCTTTGACTTTGGGATATTAATAGCTTCAAATTAATTATCAGCAAAAATCATCTCAAAACCATTTTTTAGATCACTTTTGTGTAAAAAAAGAAACTTTTGATACTTGAAATGATAATCATTATTGATAAAATTAATGATTATCATTGTAATTTAAACAAAAACCAATTGTTTAGACTCTTGTTCCAGAAGAGAGACTAAATTTTTATTCCCACTAGCTTCAGCAACTTCCAGTCTTCTTCCTAAACTGCGGCGAATATTTTCCCAGTGAATTTTTGCCGCTTCATTAATAACAGTAAACACTGGCTGTTTAGGAAGATAAACAGGACAGCAACAAGCTTTTTCTTCTACACTAGAAGTAGCAATAGTATTGCTTTGCACTCCATGAGAAATACTGCCATAAGCAACACCGCGATACTCCATTGATGGCTTATTACGAAGATGGGTCATGTGTCTGGGATAGCTATGGTGCCAATTTTCTCCCCTGTATTTACCACCAACTTCCCCTTCAATTACTTCTAAAGTTGATGGTTCTCTCTCGTAAGTAACGCCACGATAACGTAATTTCATTTTTCATACCCTCCGATTTGCTTTTAAGCGAGGAGATGGCGATCAACCTAGGGATGAGACATCTATCCATCTAGTTTTCTCTGTTTTAATCTCCTGCTCCAGATATATTTTAACAGCTTTTTGTATAAATTGTTACCGTTTAATCGGAAAAAAGCATTAATTTTTATTAAAATCTTGTTTAAGAAATAACAAATAGCATCTGGTGGGCATCGCCCACCATATACAAAAGCAAAACTAAGCAATTGAATCTCCATCAGGATCGATATTGGCTAATCGCAGCAATTGTTCTAAACGTTTAGCACGTTCAATTGCCATTTCTTTAGCCTGACGTTCCTGTTGGAGTTGGTCCGATACCATTTCCTTAGCCTGACGCTCTTGTTGGAGTTGGTCCGATACCATTTCCTTAGCCTGACGTTCTTGTTGGAGTTGGTCCGATACCATTTCCTTAGCCTGACGTTCTTGTTGGAGTTGGTCCGATACCATTTC
>JH610932.1 GCA_000252485.1 Prochloron didemni P4-Papua_New_Guinea
AGATAATATTCCTCTACCCCATGGTCTTGATAAAATAAAAACTTCCGGTTCATTTCCTTAGTAGTATTTCCCGGAGAAAGAATTTCAAACACCACCTGAGGAGCAATATTATTTTCTTTCCACTGCTGATAAGAACCCCTATCCTTTTTTTCACAACCAAATACTACCATCACATCGGGAGCTTGGCGCAGTTTCTTATTTCCTTCTACCGGATACCAAAGCAAGTCTCCAGCTACGAAAACTTCACTGTCTTCGGCAAATAACCAAGCTAAATTATGATAGATGACTGTAATCCAACGAAATTGAATTGTATTATCGGCCATTGGTTGTCCGTCACTGTCAGGATAAACGATGGATTTATCGGTTTGGGGTATTAATTGTGTTACCATATTTCCTTTCTGATAAACCGTATTATAGTCCATTGACACAACAGATTCTCAAACCCTTTTTACTTGAGATTTTACCTTTTTGGAAATGTCTCCTCTTTATTATACATTTTCATTGAAGAATAGGATAGATTATGTTATAAAAATTTTTTGGCGTAGGGTGCATAGGCGCGGCAAGATTTGAATAATCAAAACCGCGATTAATACGAAAATATTTCTAGCAAATATTTTATAAATCGTAGGTTGGGTTGAGGTAACGAAACCCAACAAGCCAGCAATTGTAGGTTGGTGCGTTGCGCCCAGCTTCGCGCCGCTCTTAGCGACCGCACCCTACAAATTAATTATACTAATAACTCAACTTAAGAGCATTGACGGGAACTTCATCCCAAGAATCTACCGTTCGCAAACTAGCAGTCCAACCGCTAGATTTTTGTTCCTCAGTGAGGTTTTTTTCCCATGTTTGGTGACAGTCTCTTGCTGCTTGTTCGTCGCGACAAGCTATACAAGCGTAGATGATACCGGAGGGGTCGATTTGTTCGTTTACCCAAATTTTCATTGATTGTTACCTAGCCTAAGAAATCGATTGATAGCTTTTCAGTGATCGGTGACCAGTGACCAGTGACCAGTGAGACGGTGTTTTCAGTTTTTTCACGAGTGGTTACAAAATGTAATATCAGAAACTTTAAAATTCTTTGCTGGCAAATAGTTTCATCATTTTTGATGAATTTAAGTTTCTGTAGAGCGTTAATTAAATCCTTTGATAGATTTAGAGTTGAGATGGTCTACTGATTAAAAAATCAAGCAAATAGACTAATTTTACATTTGCTCACTTATAATATAGCGAGAAAACTAGTCACTAGTCACTGACAAGCTAACAAAAAAAAAGGAATGATGGCAACTAAACCCATTGCAGAAATTTTAAGACAGGGAAAACCAGATGAATCGGTAGAGATTCGGGGTTGGGTACGGACGAAGCGGGAACTAAAAGGATTCTCCTTTATGGAAGTGAACGACGGTTCCTTCTTAGCCAACCTGCAAGTAGTTCTCAATCCCGAACTCCCGGATTACGAGAACCTACTCAAACGACTCAGTACTGGCGCTTCTGTGGCTGTACAGGGAGTATTGGTGGCTTCCCCAGGAAAAGGGCAGCGACTGGAACTGAAAGCTTCCTCGGTAGTTATCTATGGGGAATCGGACCCAGAAACCTATCCCCTGCAAAAGAAAAGGCATTCTTTTGAGTTTCTCCGCACCATCGCCCATTTGCGCTCCCGTACCAATACTTTAGGAGCAGTTTTCCGCGTCCGCAATGCTTGTGCTGCTGCCATTCATCAGTTTTTTCAAGAACGGGGTTTCTTGTGGGTTCACACCCCCATTATCACTGCCAGCGACTGCGAAGGGGCTGGGGAATTATTTCGGGTGACTAACTTCAATTTAGAGGCTATTCCCCAAACTGATAAGGATGAGATTGATTACAGTCAAGATTTCTTCGGTCGTCCTGCTTATTTAACTGTCAGCGGACAACTGGAAGCGGAAGTGATGGCCATGTCTTTTGAGAATGTCTATACTTTTGGACCCACTTTCCGAGCGGAAAACTCCAATACTTCCCGTCATTTAGCTGAGTTTTGGATGGTGGAACCAGAGATGGCTTTCTGCGACTTAAAAGGAGACCAAGATTTAGCAGAAGAGTTTCTCAAGTATATCTTTAAATACGTGTTGGAAAAGTGCCCTGAAGATTTGGAGTTCTTTAACCAGCGTATCGATAAGTCGGTTCTAGAGACTGCAGATAATATTATCAATAATCAGTTCGAGCGGATTAGTTATAGCGAGGCAATTAATCTCTTAATCAAAGCCGATCGCCAGTTCGAGTATCCGGTAGAATGGGGTTTGGATTTGCAGTCGGAACACGAGCGTTATTTAGCGGAAGAGTTGTTTAAAAAGCCAGTTATTGTTAGGGATTATCCCAGCAAGATTAAAGCTTTTTACATGCGGTTAAATGAGGATGAAAAGACCGTAGCCGCTATGGATGTATTGGTGCCGAAGATTGGGGAAATTATTGGGGGTGCGCAAAGAGAAGAAAGGTTGGATGTGTTAAGCGATCGCATTGAAGCCCAAGGTTTACCGAAAGATGATTTGTGGTGGTATTTAGACTTGCGTCGTTACGGAACAGTTCCCCATGCTGGTTTTGGTTTGGGGTTTGAAAGAACAGTGCAATTTATGACTGGCATGGCCAATATTCGGGATGTAATTCCTTTCCCTCGCACTCCTTTAAGTGCAGAATTTTAATTCATTCGTAGGGTGGGCATTGCCCACCATATAGGTTTATAGGGATTAACCGAAATATAAAATGACACATGAGCTTAACTTCGAGGAAATGAGTCGAAAGGAACTCAGAACTTACGTACTTGCCCATCGCGAGAACGAGGAAGCTTTGCGGATCTATATGGAACGACTGCACAACGAGCCAGGTATCATCCGATACACTGGAGGACTCAATGAAGAGGATTTTATCCAACTAGAACAACTGCTCTCTAGGGAAGTGAAAGATAGCTATAGCAATGAGCAATGAACAATTAACAATGAACAATTAAGAGTTCGTGCAAGAAAAATGTGCCTTTCGCTTTATACAAAGGTGATACAGCAGACGCATTACCTTTGTATAAAAATGTAGCATGTAAAGACACCAGCGCGAAGCGCTATAGATACAATATTTAGCTCTACTAAAACTTACGCAGAAACCGGGTTTCTTGACAAATTTGGGACTTAGTCATTTTATCTCGGTTCCAAACCCGGTTTCTCTGGTTGTGTGGCTACTTCTATATTAAAAGTCCCCCTTACGAAGGGGGATTTAGGGGGATTTTGGGCTGCAAACCTATAGGCAGAATGTTGGATTTCATCGCCAACTATTAATTTTGAATCAGGACAAGAGAAAAAAAATTTGCACGTTTTTTCTCTCTATCGCCCCAAACCCTTATTATACAAGCATTATTTTAATCCCGACTATAATAGTCGGGATTGGTTGACAAAGTATTTTTACCGTGTTAATATCAAAATCATGTTGAAAATATAGATATAAATAAGGAAAACCCAGTATGACTCAGGCGATCGCAACCACAGCACCATCTACTTCCCCCACGTTCACTCACCTGGCTTCTAAAGAAGGAGGCACAAAAAAATATCCCCTCAAGGCAATCAACATTTGCGAAGAAACCTTTGCTCCCTTGGAAGTAGTTTATGACTACGCTGCCATCAGCCAAAAAGTCAGTCGCGCAACTATCGAAGCAGGTCCCAACTCTATTTGGCGCTACAAAGCTTTCTTGCCAGTAACCAGCCATGACCCCATTGATGTGGGTACGGGCATGACTCCTTTACTCAAATCCCATCGTTTAGCCCGTCGCCTGGGTCTGAAAAATCTCTATATTAAAAACGATGCCGTCAACATGCCTACCCTGAGCTTTAAGGATAGAGTGGTATCCGTGGCTCTCACGAGAGCGAAAGAGCTGGGTTTTACCACCGTATCCTGCGCCAGTACAGGAAACTTAGCTAACTCTACCGCCGCGATCGCCGCTCGTGCAGGATTGGATTGTTGCGTGTTCATTCCCGCTGACTTAGAAGCTGGTAAAATATTGGGGACTCTGATCTATAACCCCACCGTCATGGCAGTGAAAGGCAACTACGATCAAGTCAATCGTCTTTGTTCGGAAGTTGGTAACACCTACGGTTGGGGGTTTGTCAATATTAATTTGCGTCCTTATTACTCAGAAGGTTCCAAGACTTTAGGTTTTGAAGTGGCGGAACAGTTGGGCTGGCAATTACCAGACCATATCGTAGCCCCCTTGGCCTCCGGTTCTCTCTACACCAAGATTTATAAAGGCTTCCAAGAGTTCGTCAAAGTGGGCTTGGTGGAGAGTAAAGAAGTGCGTTTTAGCGGCGCTCAAGCACAAGGATGTTCTCCTATCGCCACTGCCTTTAAAGAAGGACGGGATTTTATCGCTCCAGTTAAGCCCGATACTATTGCCAAGTCCATTGCCATTGGCAACCCCGCTGACGGTGTTTATGCCTTAGATATCGCCCACAAAACCAACGGCAATATCGAAAGCGTCACCGATGCAGAAATTATCCAAGGAATGAAACTGTTGGCAGAAACCGAGGGTATCTTTACCGAGACTGCCGGGGGAACCACTATTGCCGTGCTGAAGAAGTTGGTAGAAGCTGGTAAAATCGACCCAGATGAAACTACGGTGGCTTATATTACCGGCAACGGCTTGAAGACTACGGAGGCAGTACAAGGTTATATCGGCCAACCCTTGACTATCGAGCCGAAGTTAGGTAGTTTCGAGGCAGCTTTAGAACGGTCTCGCACTCTCGGACGCTTGGAGTGGAAAGAAACTTCGGTTTAGTTGACAGTTGATAGTTGACAGTTGATAGTTAATACAGCAACCTGACGGTTGCTCTCTCTTGTATCAATCGTCCTGGCGATTGCTATAAATGCTCAAAATTAAGAATCAAGCATCTAATTACTCGGTATGGCTGTCAAAGTTTTAGTTCCTACGACTCTCCAGACATTCACCAATGAACCAGTGGTAGAATGTGCTGATGTTGGTAGTGTAGACCAGTTAATTCAAACCCTGGAAACTGATTATCCCGGGATTAAATCTCGGTTGTGCGACGAGGCTGGTAAAATACGTCGCTTTGTTAATTTTTATGTCAATGAAGAGGATATTCGCTTTCTTCAAGGACAGGGAACGGAATTGAAAGATGGAGATGAAGTTAGCATCGTTCCTGCTGTTGCAGGAGGCTGAGTTAATTCTACAACGAACAAATAAGTAATAATCTATCTTATTAAGTAAGATTGTTGGTGTGGGTAGGCAAATATGACCTACCCATATTTTATTTGAAAGTTTATAATAAAAACAAATAATATCAAATTTGAAAATGTTTGCTACATATCCCCCTAAATCCCCCTTATCAAAGGGGGACTTTTAACTTAGAAGAGAAGTAGGGTGGACATCGCCCACCATATAATCTAATATTATTCTATCGTAGTAGTAGGGTGGGCATCGCCCACCATAAGACCCTGAATATTGAATCGAGTAGTTGCCATAATGGATTTGTTGTAATTTTTAGGACAATAATATGAGGCTTCTATCAAAAAATCAACTAAAAGCAGCAACGAGTAAATATTCAGATGTGAAGAATCAGGTTGACAATTGGTGTAAAATTATCAAAGAGTCCAAATGGCAAAATTTAGAAGAAGTCAAACAATCTTTTCCTTCAGCGGAAGCTGTGGAAAATTTTACGGTCATCAATATCAAGGGAAATCGCTATCGTTTAATTTTGGATATAATCTATAAAAGACAGCGAGTATATTTCAAGTATTTTTTGACCCATGCTGAATACGATAAAGGAAAATGGAAAAATGACCGTTACTATAAATCGTGAAACAGATAGCAATCTTTTAGAGAAATTTAAACTTAAAGCGCAAAGAGAAGGTGACCTCTTCCAGATTACTACTGAAGAAGAAAATGAAGAAGCACTTGCTGTAGCTCAAATGCTGGACCATAAACCAGACTTGAGTCTAGAAGAAAGTGAGTTTCTGGAACTACTAGTAGACTCAATTGAAAAGTTTGAAACAGAGAATTATCCTTTCGAGGTTCAGTCTACTCCTCTATCTCGATTGTTATTTCTCATGGAAGCTCATTGTTTATCTCATACCGATATAATGGAAGCATTTGGGTCTGAGGAAATTACTTTGGAGGTAATTAATGGAAAACGGGAAATTAGCGAGGAAGCTTCTGTAAAATTAGGTGAAAGATTTTGTCTTAAACCGACCTCATTTTTAGAATAAAAGTGGTAGGGTGGGCATCGCCCACCATATAATCTCACATTATTCCATGATGTAATAGATAGCAAAAAACCCGAACGTAGAATCTCTAATAAACTAGAAATTCTCTTTAATTGCTACCGTTGACCGAATTATCTTGTTCTTACTCAGATGCTTTGGCGGAGGAGCCTAATCCAGTCACTTGTTCTAGAGAGAGTCCCGTCGCCTCAGAAACCTGCTCTATTGCCATTCCCATACGAAGCATATTCACTGCAATTTGCTCAATGCCCCGCTGTTCGCCAATAGCAATGCCCCGCTGTTCACCCCGCTGTTCGCCAATAGCGATGCCCCGCTGTTCGCTCCTGGAAACTATCTCTTGATACAAAGGAGATTGTTCTAGAATTGCCATATCTAACCTCAGAATTTGTTGAACTAAATCTAGATCTAAGACGTAGGTAGCAAAGAACCCTAACATTGATTCTAGCTCCCCTGGTTGTCCTTGAACCCGTAACTGTCTCAAAGCACGTCGGATAACTTGTTCTTTCCCACCTCCTTTCAAAATTGGCACTAATGGCAGCAACGTAGATAAATTCCGTTGGAATACTATATCCACATCCACTTCCCACAAGTTAATGACTTGATACTCCTGAATCGCTTTCAGACCCGCAAAATTACTCTCGAAGGAACTAGCAATTGTTCCTGAAGACGCTTCCAGTAGATTAATCAATACTGGATAGACCGGAAGTTGATATTTTTCCGAGGCCATTGCCGTATAAGCTCTCATGCGTCGAGGAACTTTTTGGTTGTACCGCAGTTGCAACTCGTTCAGAATGAGAAACTCTCCTAAGTCAGGACTATATGCCTTGACTAAAACGTCACTTTCTCTGCCAACCCACTGGAACTCGGAGGAAATAATCTGGAGAACTTTTAGTCCAGACCTGCCCATCAACCACTGTATCCATCGATCTGGTGCGAGACTTATGAGTCTCTTGGTACTGATATCAGCTTTTTTCTGGGTCATTAGCTAACTAGGTGCGATTTTTCTTTTCTCTTTTTCTAATTGTAGCGGAATAATCGCACGGAAGCAGATAGGAATTCCCCAATCTCCTCATCTGCTTGCCAATTTTCTTCTAAGGAGGTTTTTTTGTTCGCCAGCAAGCGATCGCTATAGTTAACTAACCCATCCCGTCACTCTTAAAAAATAACCCAATAGCAATCTCTCAATCTCTCAATAAACAATCTCTCAATTAAGACTCCCTCTTTTTTATTTTTCCTCAAATTATAGCGATAGAGTTAAATAGTTGTCCGACTCCTTTCAAAATTGGCACTAAGTAAAGAAGGGCGATCGCCTCCCCATCTTCTAAGACAGCCGCTGGTTGAATATAGGGCATAAAATCTATGTTAATTCTTAGTTCATCTATCAACTCGACAATCATCTGAAATCGCTCAAAATCTGCTCAAACTATTACGAGCTAAGGGATTGAAAAGTTTCTGAAATTACATTTGGTGACCAACAAGTCAAAAACTGAAAACACCGTCTCACTGGTCACTGGTCACTGGTCACTGAGAAGCTATCAACTCCTTGACTATTGCCGCCAACTTCCTGGCCGCACCAGTTTCCCCCCGCACCCGTCGCAAACTTGCCTTTATCTCTGTCAACTTCCTCCGATTAGCTAAAAAATCCAACACCATTTCCGCTACCGTTTCTGCTTGTAACTCTCCCACTAATTCTGGTACAATCTCTTCTCCAGCCCAAATATTGGGCCAACTATATAAACGGCCTTGTTTTAAAGTTAACTGCACCACCAACCAATTAATTAACTTAGCAAAAGCAGAACCAACTCCTGGTAAATTAGCTAAAATACCGGGCAAACCATCCCAAGAGCGCATGGCATCTAATTGTTGAGTAGGGAGTAAAATAATCATAGGTATTCCCAAGGCTCCCAGTTGGGCAGTATTCGCTCCTACAGTGGTCAAACAGAGACTGCATCGAGCTAGAATGTGGTTGGCGGGAAATTGAGTGATTAATTGTACTTTCAATCCTGCGGCAGTCTTTAAAAAAGGTTGGTTATCTGAAATTATTAATTCAGCAGCAGTTCCTCCGATTTTAGCCAGAACTGGATTGGTTTGAGGGTTGGCAAATCTGGCAATTGTTTCTAGATCGATAGTGGGGGCAACGGGAATGATAAATTGAGTTTGAGGACGTTGCTGTTGGATAAGTTCGGCGATCGCCAACATCAAAGGCACTCCTTGAGCCAGTTTACTTCCTTTAGAACCCGGTAACAAGCCGATTAATTCTCTTTCCTCTTTAATTTCTTCGTTATTAAAGGAAAAAGAATCAGAAGAAGCAGCCAATTCTACATCTGCCATTAAATCCCCAACTACAGCAAACTTATTTCTATATAAGAGAGGGACTTTATTAATAACTTCCTGCTTCATGGCTCCAAACCGGTCAATCCAGCCGTACCAACGAGCATCCCATTCTGCATATACTACGGACTTGTAACCCAAACGAAGGGCGATCGCCGCTGTAAAAAATTGGTCTCCTCCCAAGAACACCACCACACCTTTGTCTCTCCAATCCCAATTAGCTGCAGTCTTGCCTAATAATAAGAAAGGGAAAAAATACTCTGCTTCTTGGACTCGGTTTACTTCTGAATAACTAGAGGCGATGGCCGCTTCTTTTCCCGTTCCGTGGGGACAAGGAGACAAGATGACAGATATTCTAACTTCTTCTCCCCATCCTAATTCTTCTCGCAGCGCTTTGACTGCGGGACGCACCCAGGTAGTTACTTCCCCTGGACCGTTAGTAAGAATGATGATATCTAGCATCTATAACAATTAACAATTAACAATTAACAATTAACAATTAATTATATTATAGCAATTCTCATAGCTATGAAGTACACAATGTCGGTATTTTAGAGAACAGTAACCCACCCCTTCCCCTCTCCCTCTCCC
>JH610933.1 GCA_000252485.1 Prochloron didemni P4-Papua_New_Guinea
ATTCATATAGTGCTGCCAGATTATTGAGGCTGGAGGCTACATGTGGATGGTCATCTGGGAAAAGCCTTCGGGACATCTCTAAGGCTTCTCGTAAGAGAGTTTCTGCCGAGCTGTAGCGTCCTTGAGATTTATATAGTGCTGCCAGATTATTGAGGCTGGTGGCTACATCTGGATGGTCATCTGGGAACAGCCTTCGGAACATCTCTAAGGCTTCTAGATAGAGAGGTTCTGCACAGCTGTAGCGTCCTTGAGATTCATATAGTGCTGCCAGATTATTGAGGCTGGTGGCTACATCTGGATGGTCATCTGGCAACAGCCTTCGTCTCATGTCTAAGGCTTCTAGATAGAGAGGTTCTGCCCAGCTGTAGCATCCTTGAGATTCATATAGTCCTGCCAGATTATTGAGGCTGGTGGCTACATCTGGATGGTCATCTGGCAACAGCCTTCGGAACATCTCCAAGGCTTCTAGATAGAGAGGTTCTGCCGAGCTGTAGCGTCCTTGAGATTCATATAGTGCTGCCAGATTATTGAGGCTGGAGGCTACATCTGGATGCTCATCTGGCAACAGCCTTCGTCTCATGTCTAAGGCTTCTAGATAGAGAGGTTCTGCCCAGCTGTAGCGTCCTTGAGAACTATATAGAAATGCCAGATTATTGAGGCTGAAGGCTACATGTGGATGGTCATCTGGGAAAAGCCTTCGTCTCATGTCTAAGGCTTCTAGATAGAGAGGTTCTGCCGAGCTGTAGCGTCCTTGAGATTTATATAGTGCTGCCAGATTATTGAGGCTGGTGGCTACATCTGGATGGTCATCTGGCAACA
>JH610934.1 GCA_000252485.1 Prochloron didemni P4-Papua_New_Guinea
GATTCATATAGTGCTGCCAGATTATTGAGGCTAGTAGCTACATTTTCATGTTCCTCTCCCCAGCGCTCTCGCGCCAATGTTAGTGCCTGCTGCCCTAATGACAATGCCTCTGGATACTTTCCCTGTTGATATAACTTCACTACTTGCTGGTTAACTTGCTCCCAAGGGTCATTTTCCCCAGTTAAGTTAGAATAGGCAGAGGCTATTTGTTGTGCAATTTTTAATGGGATTCGAGCAATTTTGCAAAGGAGGGTAATTAATCCAGATTTCCTACGATAACGTTGTCTATTCATAATCCTTTTTCCTATCCCAGGAGCAATATAAAGAATCTATTAATTGCAATAATTAGTATTGGCGGCAAGTGTTTGGGCTGTTGGGCCTGCCCTGAGCGTAGCCGAAGGGTTTCGTTGCCTCAACCCAACCTACGATCTATCTTAGAGATTATCCCAAAAATAAAATCTAATTGTTTTTTTAGTTTCAGTGAGTTGAGTAGAGCGATAGGGAAATACAATACAAAATTTTTGGGCTGTTGGGTTTCGTTGCCTCAACCCAACCTACGAGCTACTATTAATTGCTATAATTAGTATTGTCGGCAAGTGTTTGGGCTGTTGGGCCTGCCCTGAGCGTAGCCGAAGGGTTTCGTTGCCTCAACCCAACCTACGATCTAAAGTTACAAAGGCAAAATTAATTCGTATTTTATCTTGTACCACTTAAAGGAATTATCGTTTCTCGCGAAGTCCAACAACTCTCGTAAATGTTCCCCATGCAATTGTAACGGTTCGTCCTCCAACTGAGGCAACCAATCCCACTTCAAAGGACTGGGAGCAATAGCCACCACTACACTCTCCCAGCCAGGAGAACCGGTGACCTGAAGCGCGGACACTTGGGCTTTCTCATGGGGAATAGTTGCCTCATTCCCGGCAAAAGGCCACATGGGAGCGAGAAAGGAAGGGGACAAACACCAAATCTCGCCGCTGGTAAAACGCTCTAAAAGCAATAAATATCCTTGAAAACCCACCTGATAGCGAATCCAACTACCTAATGGAACGGGAGTATATTCTGCGGTTTCCTGATTCCAGCGCAGATCCAATTTATTACTGGAAGGAGAACTAACGATCGCCGGTTTAATCTGCTTCTCCGTAGCTAACTCTGCCAAATCCCACAACTGCTGCCAACATTGCTCTAAACTCATGGCAGGGTTATTTTCCTGCCACCACTGGGGAAAGATTTCCTCCCGCAACCAGCGTTTAGCTACTTTCCACTTGCCTCGCTGAGTGCCGTTAAAATCGCAGCCTGCCGACTCAATCCGATCGCAGATGACTTTGAGGCGATCGCGCAATATAATTGCTGGGTCGGAGCGATGGGAATCTTTAATATCTTCTAGGAGATAATTGTAATGCTCACTAGCAAAAGAACTATCTTTTAGTTCCGCGTATTGTTCCCGAAGTCGAGTCACGAACACGAAACGAGTTTTACCGGAGAAACCAAAGCGAGTGGCCATGGCTTCGAGAAAATCTTCTTCGTAATCTATATATCGTTGTTGAGTCATTGCTTTAGATGGAGAATTTGTAATTGAGTGGAATGGCTTGGTTGTTATTGTAAGAGCAATAACAAGAGGAAAAAGGTTATTTCTACTTCTATCTACTTTTCTCTACTTATTCCTATATTCAGAAGTTTATTTGTAATATGAAATATGAAAATATTTGCTACATCCCCCTAAATCCCCCTTATCAAAGGGGGACTTTTTCTTCTCCCCCCTTTTGAAGGGGGGCTGG
>JH610935.1 GCA_000252485.1 Prochloron didemni P4-Papua_New_Guinea
TTATCAAAGGGGGACTTTTTCTTCTCCCCCCTTTTGAAGGGGGGCTGGGGGGATCGAACGCTAGAACTTTGACAAATAATTTATAAATATTATTGTTAAAATTTTGGAACTTCAGCCCAGAAACCGGGTTTCTATAATGATTTTGCCTATCTACTTAAAATTTGGGCAAGAAACCCGGTTTCTCAAGTTTCTCAACCTAGGTAATAATCTCACAACTACAAATATCTGCAAAACTCTCCACAAGGGATGAGAAGGTTTCTTTAATATCAAAATAGTTACTCTATCTGGAAATAAAGACTAATGTTGAAGAATAAAAAACGCGATCGCCTGGAACTAATTCGCAAAATCGTAGCTATTATCTCCGCTATACTTGTGGGGGTTAATGCTGGGGTTCAATTGTTTCATAATCTCGGTTTATAACAGTTGATAGTTGATAGTTGACAGTTGATAGTTAATGTATCAACTGTCATGGTAGTCCCAACAAACAACCAACAACCAACAACCAACAACTCAGAAAAAAATATCTGCGTTCATCTGCGTTCATCTGCGGTTTTTACTCATTCATATTCCGATAAGTAGCCACTGCGGAAGGAGAAATCCGATTTAAATAGCGAAAGATCCAATATTTCAACATCGTATCTAAAATAACCGGAAAAGTAGCAATAAAGATAAAAATATACTCTCTACTCTCCGCTATTCCCCAATGTCGAGAAAGACCTTCTAAAATAATTTCCCAACCATGAGGAGAGTGATAGCCAACAAAAATATCGGTGAAGAGAATAATCAAAAATGCTTTGGCCGAATCGCTCAAACCGTAAATAATATCGTCCATAAAAGACTTGAGAACTACAATGTCTTTTTTCCTAAACCAGATTACTCCCGCAAAAGCCATGAGGGAAAAAACATCGGCAAAAATATTAGCTACAGCATTATGACTCAAAGAGCGAGCCTCTTGCACAATTTCTTCTGCTTTTTCTTTGAGCTTTTCATCCAGTTCTTCTTGCTCGTATTTGGGGCGCAAACCCATGAATATCTCTAGTTTAATTGTTTTTTCAAATTTCTCTAACTCCATTAAAGTTTCCTCTTCAATGTCTTGGTTGAGAAAGAATTTTTGACTTTCTTCAGTAAACAAATACTTTTCCACAACAGGAGTAACGAGAATAGTTTTGCTCAGTTGATGGGCCAAGAGAGGAACTATAATTAAAATAAGTAAAAATCTAATAGAAATATTGGTTTTTTTGCGAGATGTGCGAAATTTTTGTAATGCCTGTTCTTCTTCTCGATTGATTTCTTGTTTAACGCGATTGAAAGTACTCAAGATAGACCTGGGAATGAAACTGGTTTGGTCAACAACAGGTTTTACTTTCTCTGTTTGGATAGGAAGATGTGTTTCTGGATTCCCTTTGTCTCCTTTTACCTCTTTTAAGGCTTTTTTATCTTTCTTGTTAATCTTGTTTTCTGACTCAAGAGATGCTAGAATTAAGGCTGTATTGCTTTCTTCTTGCTTCCTATACTTGATAGCTATATTGTCAATAAAGCTTAACTTTTCAATAGCCAGGGCCACCTGTTGTTCTTTTTTGTTTTCCTCTTCCCCTTGCAATTCTAAACGGTCTACGATAAAATAATAACTAAATAAAATATAATTGCTAGTTTTGAACTCCGCTAATCTCACTTTCGCAGTAGTTAAATGTTGATTTACCTCCCCTTGAAAATAGGCGATCGCGCTTTCGGAATATCCTCCAATTGCTTGAGAAACTGGTTCCCCAGCAAAATGTCTCTCTTCCAAAGACTGAATCTTTAAAGCTGCTTGATAAGCTCGTTCTAAAGCTCGTTCTGGAGTTGAAAAGAACCATTTTCGAGCGCGAAGTAAAATAGCAAGGAGTTTCATTAAACTACTCTTTCTTTCTAAACTAAACTAATCTAACTTAAAAAAAGTTAAACAAGTGTCAAATAGTTGATTGGAAGTGCGCCACCTAGAAATCTGGTTTCTGGGTAAGTCCTCTTCAACAATTCTCACCATTCTGTGCTATATTAGCAAATTAATCAAAAAAAGATGATTGTATCCATTTGGATCGAAGGTGCCAGTCGCAGCGGCAAAACCACTCATTTACTAGAAGAGTTTCGTTACTGGGTAGAACAGGAACTGGACCAGCGCAATAAAGCCCCTGCCAAGCCAGATTCTCTCGCAACAGCTATTTTGGTCTTTGCCGCCAATAACCACAATCGCCGCCAGTTGACCGAACAACTCTCTGAGGCGATTGTGGGCAGCTATCCGGTGATGTGCAAAACTCCCGTAGGCTTTATCTGCGATGAAGTGGAGCTTTTTTGGCCCCTGATTTTTCAGCGCCTCAACCTCAAGGCTCAGTTTCCCCTGCGGTTGCGTCCGGAACGGGAACAGGAGTTGGCCACTCAACTGTGGCGTTCCCACTTAGATAAGGAAAACTTGCGCCTTTCCGGAGTGGGGGAACATCGTCTCATACGTCGCACTTTAGACTTGTTGCAACTAGCGGCAGCCAACGGCATTTCTACAGAAGAGATTCCCGGTATTATGAGGGAAGGTTTGCCGGGGTCCGGTTGGGATGGAGCGGATATTGCCAACCCTACCGCTACAGAAGATAACGTTGCAGTGTGGCAACGCCTGGGAGAATTGTTGGTAGAGTGGCGGGAATGGTGTTTGGCTCGGGGTTTGCTCACCTACGGCATTGTTTACGAATTATATTGGCGTTATCTCTTGCCAGACCCCACTTACCAATCTCATTTAACTCGTCGCTTCCGGGCAGTATTTGCAGACGATACGGATAATTATCCGGGGATAGCTAGGGATTTATTTGACTTTCTTTTAGACCAAGGGGCTTTTGGAGTCTTTACCTATAACCCTAACGGAAAAGTTCGGTTGGGTTTAAATGCAGACCCCAATTATTTGGCTGGGTTGGCCCATCGCTGTCGGGTGGTAGCCCCTCCTCCCCCCCTTGGTCCCCCCCACTGGGGGAGAAACAGGGAAAACAAAGCTATTAGTAGGGTGCGGTCGCAACGCACCACAATACCTATAGTGTCTTCGACCAAATTTTGCGTAAATCCTGATAAAGTGGTTGGATTGGGAGTAGAAGTGCAGGAAACGGCCATAGCGTTGCTGACAGAGCCTGGTTATATTGGCAGTTTTCCAGAACAGGTACAATCCATTCAAACTATCTCCCGAGCAGAATTGTTGCGTCAAACTGCAGAAGCCATCGCCGGAGCGGTAGAACAAAAACAAGTTGCACCAGAAGAGATTGCGATCATTGCCCCGGGTTTAGATGAAATTGCCCGTTATAGCTTTATAGAAATACTCTCCCATCGAGGCGTTGCCGTCGAGCCTCTCAACGAACAGCGCCCTCTCATCGCCTATCCCATCATCAGGGCTTTATTAACCCTCTTGGCAGTAATTTATCCCGGTTTGGGTAGATTGGTAAGTCGAGATGAGATTGCAGAAATGCTGGTGGTTCTCAGTAGCAAACCAAAGCCGGAAATCGACCAAGTGCGAGGAGGATTGCTGGCGGACCACTGTTACAATCTGGATGCCACAGAAGAACTGCACTTGTTATCGGTAGAGTCCTTTCCCCGTTGGGATAGATTGGGATACAAGGCTAACAAGGCTTACAATGATATTAAAGCTTGGATTGAACAAACTAAATCTTTACATCGGGAAGAAGGTTTTCTCAACCCCATTATACTTTTAGACCAAGCCATTAAACATTACTTCGGCCATTGTAACAGTTACCATCGACTGGCAGCACTGCGAGAACTAATGGAAACTGCTCAACATTATTGGGAAGTGGACCGAAGATTGCGCCAAAACGAACCGAGCGATCGCTCTGCCACTGCCACCATCGGCGAGTTTATCCAACTTTTGCGTCGGGGAACCATCACTGCCAATCCCCGTCCCCAGGAGATTTTGGGCCAAAAGGAAGGTGCTGTTACCTTGGCCACCATTTTCCAATACCGTTCCTTACGCAGTTTCCACCGCTGGCATTTTTGGCTAGATGCAGGTTCTGTTTTGTGGGAACGAGGAGGTGCCGCCACCTTGTTTGCAGCCCCTTTGTTTCTCAAAGAGTGGAACGGGAGAGCCTGGATGCCGGAAGATGAAGTAGAAGCGGGCAAGCAGCTTTTAGAAAGAGTTTTGCGGGATTTGCTGGCTCGGGTAGGAGAGCGGCTTTATCTTTGTCACAGCGATTTGGGAGTTAATGGTAGGGAACAAATGGGGCCTTTGTTGAGTTTGGTGAGAGGGGCGAGGGAAGTATCCCCCTAAATCCCCCTTATCAAAGGGGGACTTTGATTGCTCTTTATTTATTAAGTAGGGTGCGTTGGCAACGCACCGCACTATCTTGAGCATCGTAGGTTGGGTTGAGGTAACGAAACCCTTCGGCTACCCTTCGGCTCCGCGGTCCCTGCCCTTCGACTTCGCTCAGGGGCCGCGTAGCCGAAGGGCAGGGCAAGCGCTCAGGGCAACGCCCAACAAGCCCAAAAAACTTGTGTTGGGCGGTCCCTGAGCGACAGTCGAAGGGTTTCGCTATCGCTCAACCCAACCTACAATTTTTTGTAACATTATTGTAATTTATATAAATCTGGATTTATCGATGGAGAAATTCCAGTAGTTTTGCCAGAAGAAATTAATACTATTGACTATAGCAAATAAAAAAATTTCAACTGCAATGGACCCTAGCCAACGATTTCTAGCACTATACAAATACCTTGCCTATCTTGCCCAGGGAGTGCGACCCAGGGATATAGAAACTGAGTTGGTGGAACGGGCGATCGCCCGCTCCCGATAAATCATTTCTAGCTACTGTATATGGTAAGCTAATTTGTGAGTAAGTTACTAGATGAGGTTATTTCATGGCATGCGTTCTCAATCAGTAGGGCGACTAAAAACTTGGAAAGATGATAGAGGTTTTGGCTTCATCAAACCAGATGATGGTGGTAAAGACGTTTTCTTGCATATCAGTGCGCTGAAGGGAGCAGGTCGCCGCCCAAAAGTGGGAGATAAGATTTTGTACCAGCTAGTTGTTCAACCGAACGGAAAGGTAAGTGCTGCTCAAGCTTCAATTCAAGGTGTTAAACCTAGACTTTTTTCAACCAAGGGAAAACGAAGGAAACAAGGTCTATTCAAAACTGTTCTTGGTTTTGGGTTTCTGATTGCTTTTGCAATCGCATTAGGTCCTAGTGCTTTTCTATCTATAACTAGATCTATCGAAAAATCAGAAGTTAGATCTATGGAAAAACCAGAAGTTAGATCTATGGAAAAACCAGAAGTTAGATCTATCGAAAAACCAGAAGTTAGATCAACTGCAAAACCAGAAGTTAGATCCATCGAAAAACCAGAAGTTAGATCCATCGAAAAACCAGAAGTTAGATCTATCGAAAAACCAGAATGCAACATCAAAGGCAATATTTCTTACAATACAGGTAATAAGATTTATCATCTTCCTGGTATGGAAGATTACCAATCAACCAAAATCAACCCAACGAGGGGAGAAAGATGGTTTTGTAGTGAATCAGAGGCAATCGCCAATGGTTGGCGTAAAGCACGGAGGTAGCCGCAATAACTTTAAACTTATCGGATTATTTCGTTGAGAAAAGCACTTTCTCATGAAAGGAGACGTTATGAGCAATACCTCAAGGACCAACTGGTCTAGAATTGACGCAATGAGAGATGATGATATTGATACCTCGGATATTCCATGATATATCCTGTTGGTGCGTTACGCACGCGAAGCGCCGCTCTTAGCGCCCGCACCCTAC
>JH610936.1 GCA_000252485.1 Prochloron didemni P4-Papua_New_Guinea
TAACAAGCGAGCGCCTCTTCATATCTTCCTAAATCACTCAGTGCTAATCCTTTATTAGTCCAAGCATCTTTGTCATCTGGATTCAATTTTATGGCTTGTTCATAACAAGCGATTACCTCTTCATATCTTCCCAAATCACTCAGTGCTAATCCTTTATTAGTCCAAGCTTCTTTGTCATCTGGATTCAATTTTATGGCTTGTTCATAACAAGCGAGCGCCTCTTCATATCTTCCTAAATTATATAGTGCTACTCCTTTATTACCCCAAGCATCTTTGTCATCTGGATTTAATTTCAATACTTGTTCGTAACAAGCGATCGCCTCTTCATATCTTCCTAAACAACCCAGTGATATTCCTTTATTCCTCCAAGCTTTTTCTTCATCTGGATTCAATTTTAATACTTGTTCAAAACAAGCGATCGCCTCTTCATATCTTCCTAAATTATACAGTGATATTCCTTTATTCCCCCAAGCATCTTTGTCATCTGGATTTAATTTTAATGCTTGTTCGTAACAAGCTATCGCCTCTTCATCTCTGTCTAAATAATACAGTGCTAATCCTTTATTAACCCAAGCTAACTCGTCATCTGGATTTAATTTTAATACTTG
>JH610937.1 GCA_000252485.1 Prochloron didemni P4-Papua_New_Guinea
GGGGGATTTAGGGGGATGTAGCAATCATTGTTTATTCCATTGTAGGTTGGGTTGAGGTTACGAAACCCAACACAAGCAGTTGATAGTTGATAGTTGATAGTTGATAGTTGATAGTTGATAGTTGATTCCATCGTAGGTTGGGTTGAGGTCACGAAACCCAACAAGTCCAGAAAACTTGTGTTGGGTTTTGCTATCGGGAGACCCAACCTACAATTGCTAACAGATATAGCAGAAAAAAAAATCATATTATTCAGCGAAGAAACCGGGTTTCTCCCATTATTTTAGGGAATAGGCCGAAATTTTCCAAAGAAACCCGGTTTCTAACCCCAACCGTTAATCTCAATCTAGACTACCATTTTAGCTGTACCAAGCCTACATTTGTAGCAATCATTGTTTATTCCATCGTAGGTTGGGTTGAGTTTATAACTCGTAGGTTGGGTTGAGGTTACGAAACCCAACACAACAACCTGAAAAAGAATGCTACAGATATAGCAGGAAGGAAAATCATATTATTCAGCTCATTCGCCGGGTTTCTCCCATTATTTTAGGGAATAGGCCGAAATTTTCCTTTATAACCCGGTTTCTAACCCCAACCGTTTTATATGATATAATTATCAAAGCAAATTACTACACTATATAAAGATATAAGATTAATTGGAGCAGCCAGAAGAACATGAACCCAATAAAAACTAATATAGAATATCTAGTTCCTAGGGAAGCGGAAACCTATGGGGCTTTGCAACGAAGTCTCCAGCGTCGTAATAAAGGTTTTGGCTTATTATTCGTCAAATGTTCTCCCGCTCAAGGGGAAAGATTAATTAGTTACCTGGGTCAGAGGATTCGGGGAAAAAATATGGAACATTTGCGATTAACTGAATCAATTGATAATTTATATAATCTGGTAGAGGAACTGGAAGCAAAAAAGCAGGAACCAATCGATATTCTCTTTATTAGTGGGATTGAGAAATCTTTGGAGGAATATATTAAACCGGGAATTGGGGGTCAGGGGAATTATTATAAAACAGATACGGTTCCACCAGTTCTTTGGCATTTAAATTTGCAACGGGAAAGGTTTCGCGATGGATTTCAGATTTGTTTTGTTTTCCTTTTACCTCGTTTTGCACTTAAATACTTCGTCCGTCGCGCTGCTGATTTTTTTGATTGGCGTTCTGGGGTGTTTGAGTTGTCTGTAGAGGAATTGAAGGTGGAAGCGAAAGCTTCTTTTGATAAAGGAACAGAGCTGTATTTTTCTGGGAAATATGAAGAGGCGCTCGCTTGTTTCGAGCAAGTATTGAAATTAAATCCAGATGACAAAGCAGCTTGGGTTAATAAAGGAAAAGCACTGTATTATTTAGACAGAGATGAAGAGGCGCTCGCTTGTTACGAACAAGTATTAAGATTTAATCCAGATGACCAAGAAGCTTGGGTTAATAAAGGAGTAGCACTGGGGAATTTAGGAAGACATCAAGAGGAGATCGCTTGTTTTGAACAAGTATTAAAATTGAATCCAGATGACAAAGCAGCTTGGACTAATAAAGGATTCGCACTATATAATTTAGACAGAGATGAAGAGGCGATCGCTTGTTACGAACAAGTATTAAAATTG
>JH610938.1 GCA_000252485.1 Prochloron didemni P4-Papua_New_Guinea
TGAACAAGCAATAAAATTGAATCCAGATGACAAAGAAGCTTGGGATAATAAAGGAGCGGCACTTAGTCATTTAGGAAGATATGAAGAGGTAATCGCTTGTTTTGAACAAGTATTGAAATTGAATCCAGATGACAAAGAAGCTTGGAGTAATAAAGGAAAAGCACTATATAATTTAGGAAGATATGAAGAGGCGATCGCTTGTTACGAACAAGTATTGAAATTGAATAAAGATAGCGAAGAAGCTTGGTTTATTAAAGGAGCAGCACTAGGTAATTTAGGAAGATATGAAGAGGCGATCACTTCTTACGAACAAGTATTGAAATTGAATCCAGATAGCGAAGAAGCTTGGGTTAATAAAGGAGCGGCACTTAGTCATTTAGAAAGATATGAAGAGGCGCTCTCTTGTTTTGAACAAGTATTGAAATTGAATCCAGATAGCGAAGAAGCTTGGTTTATTAAAGGAGCAGCACTGGGTAATTTAGAAAAATATGAAGAGGCGATCGCTTGTTACGAACAAGTATTGAAATTGAATCCAGATGCCGAAAAAGCTTGGTTTATTAAAGGAGCAGCACTGGGTAATTTAGAAAAATATGAAGAGGCGCTCTCTTGTTACGAACAAGCATTAAAATTAAATCAAGATGACAAATATGCTTGGGGTAATAAAGGAGTAGCACTGTATAATTTAGGAAGATATGAAGAGGCGATCGCTTGTTTCGAGCAAGTATTAAAATTAAATCCGGATGACGAGGACTGCTGGAATAACAAAGGATTCGCTCTGTCTGAACTAGGAAGATATGAAGAGGCGATCGCTTGTTTAGAGCAAGTATTGAAATTGAATCCAGATGACAAAGCAGCTTGGGGTAATAAAGGAGTAGCACTGAGTCATTTAGGAAGATATGAAGAGGCGATCGCTTGTTACGAACAAGTATTGAAATTGAATCCAGATGACAAAGAAGCTTGGAGTAATAAAGCAATTGCACTGAGTCATTTAGAAAAATATGAAGAGGCGCTCGCTTGTTACGAACAAGTATTGAAATTGAATCCAGATGACAAAGAAGCTTGGAGTGATAAAGGAGCGGCACTGAGTCATTTAGGAAGATATGAAGAGGCGATCGCTTGTTTCGAG
>JH610939.1 GCA_000252485.1 Prochloron didemni P4-Papua_New_Guinea
CGAACAAGTATTAAAATTGAATCCAGATGACAAAGAAGCTTGGGATGATAAAGGATTCGCACTATATAATTTAGGAAGATATGAAGAGGCGATCGCTTGTTTAGAGCAAGTATTGAAATTGAATCCAGATGACAAAGAAGCTTGGAGTAATAAAGGATTTGCACTATATAATTTAGGAAGATATGAAGAGGCGATCGCTTGTTACGAACAAGTATTGAAATTGAATCCAGATAGCGAAGAAGCTTGGGTTAATAAAGGAGCGGCACTTAGTCATTTAGGAAGATATGAAGAGGCGATCACTTGTTATGAGCAAGTATTAAAATTGAATCCAGATGACAAAGAAGCTTGGAGTAATAAAGGATTTGCATTTATTCATTTGTAGAATTATACAATTAGAATGCTACCGGACATGATATTAATGTCTATCCTGGCTATCTTCTGTTTAAGATAATCCCTGTGGGGTAGCCCTCTGGGCTGCCCAACCACAATAAAGCAATCTGAGGAAAGAATCTTGTGGAATTCTTCAGCTTCTGAGTGGTGAATATAGAATAAGTCCTTGTGAAGCTAAACACAGATATGCTCACTAAAAGCTAATTTCTTGGAGCCAGAACAGCCCATTCGGCTATCCCACGGAATATTTGTTAGCGCGGTTTGTTGTGTTGGGTTTCGTTACCTCAACCCAACCTACGAAAAATCAACTGTTTAGCACGGGGGTCGCTATTGTTTATTGTTTATTGTTTATTGTTTATTGTTTATTGTTCATTGTTCATTGTTTATTGTTCATTGTTCATTGTTTATTGTTCATTGTTTATTGTTCATTGTTCATTGTTTATTGTTCATTGTTTATTGTTCATTGTTCATTGTTTATTGTTCATTGTTTATTGTTCATTGTTCATTGTTCATTGTTCATTGCTAAAGAGCAACCATTTCTTGATACATCTTCACATATTCCTTGGCGGACTTTTGCCAACTAAAATCTTGAGCCATATCCCGCTGTTGCAACTTCTGCCATTTATCTTGGTTGCGGAAAGTTTCCTTAGCCCGAATCATGGCGCTAAACAACTGCAAAGAGTCATAATCCTCAAAACAGAAACCGGTTCCTGTATCGGCTACGGGGTTGTAGTCCGTCACCGTATCCACCAAACCGCCAGTATGGCGCACGATAGGCACACAACCGTAGCGCATGGCCATCATTTGACTGATACCGCAAGGTTCAAATTTAGATGGCATGAGGAAAGCATCGGAACCGCTGTAAATCCGGCGGGCTAAAGCTTCGCTATAAAATATCTTAGCGGACATGCGACTGGGATACCGTCGGGCTAGTTTTGCCAATGCGGTTTGATATTCTTTCTGTCCTGTTCCCAAAACCAGCACCTGCCCGTCAGTAGCTTTAAAATAAGGCTCTAATACTTCTAAGACTAAATCGATACCTTTTTGGTCTACCAACCGGGTCACCATGCCCATTAAAAAGGCATTGGGGTTCACTGGCAAACCCACTTCTTGCTGTAATTTGGTCTTATTAGTCTTTCGTTGTTCCAGAGTAGTTGCGGAGAAAGTCTGGACCAGATGTTTATCCGTAGCGGGGTTGTAACTGTCCAAGTCCATGCCGTTGACTATACCCACAATTTTATCTCCCACGCTGGCTAGTAAGTCCTCCAGATTCTCTCCATATTCTTTGGTTTGGATTTGCTTGGCGTAGGTGGGAGAAACGGTGTTGACCCGATCGGAAAGGGCGATCGCCCCTGCCATGGTATTGTGACTCTTGAGATAGTCGGGACACCAAGTAATATTTTGCAAGTCCCCCAACCAGGGGCCTTGATAAGCCAGGTTGTGAATAGTAAAGACTGTTTTGATTCCTTTAGTTTCCTTCAGCCAGACGGAAGCCATACCCGCATGCCAGTCGTGACAGTGGACCACTTGGGGTTTCCAGTATTCCCAGCAAAACAGGGCCGCACCGTTGGCAAAGAAAGTAAAGCGCCAGTTTTCGTCCTGTCCCAAATATACTCGTTTGGGAGCGAAGGAGGAATGACCGAAGAGATAGAGGGGAACTTCGCTATCTGGCAGGACGGTTTGGTACACTTCAAAGTCCTGATACATGGCAGAACCGGACCAAACTGGTTTGGAGGGAATGGTTATTTTATCCGGCAGGAAGCCGTAGTAAGGCATGAAAATCCGCACGTCGTGGCCTAACTGGCGCAAAACCTTGGGCAAAACGCCGACTACGTCTCCCATGCCGCCGATTTTCGCTAAAGGTGCTGCTTCTGTCGCAACGAATAAGATTTTCATTTTGACCCCTAACTCCCTGATGCAATTGCTTGTTCAAACAATTATACTAAAGTGAGGTACAAGAAATAAAAAACAATTACAAATTCACCGCAATGGGACTGAAAGAGCAAATCGGGGAAGATATTAAGTCAGCCATGAAAGCCAAAGATAAGGTACGGCTGCAAACAGTACGAAGCATTAAAAAAGCGATTTTGGATAAGGAAGTAGCCCTCCGTCCTTCCGGGCAAGAAAGTTTGACTCCAGAGCAAGAACTGGAACTGTTAGCTCAACAAGCAAAGCAAAGAAGGGATTCTATTGAACAATATCACAAGGGAGGCAGGGAAGATTTAGCCCAGCAAGAAGAACAGGAGTTGGCAATAATTGAAACTTATTTGCCTAAGCAACTTAATGAGCAAGAAATCAATAGTATTTTGGATGAGATTATTGCTGAAGTTGGGGCTAGTTCTCCTCAAGATATGGGCAAGGTGATGGGAGTTGCTATGAAGCAGTTTAAAGGACGGGCTGATGGCAAGAAAATACAACAGTTAGTTAAAGCGAAGTTGAGCTGAATGTAGTTGATAGTTGATAGTTGATAGTTGATAGTTGATAGTTGATAGCAGCCCAGAGGGCTACCCCACGATTAACAAATACATATTTAAGCCCCAAACGACTACTTTTGACCACAACCCCCCTTATTAAGGGGGGATCAAGGGGGGATCCAGCGGCAATTTAAGCAATAATTGCTGTGGGAGATTCTATGCTTTTGCTATTACTATTAACATGACCATTAACATGTCCGTTATCGTTAGCATGGCTGTTCAGATTGCGAGGTTGAATTACCCCGTAACCGCCGTGATTGCGCACGTAAATAACGTTGATTTCATTGGTAGCGGCATTGAGGAAAACATAGAAATCGTGGTCTACTAATTGTAGCTGTTCTAATGCTTCTTCTACTGTCATGGGAGGCATGGCAAAGTATTTAGACCGCACTACTTCTGGAGGAAGTTCCGGTTGGCGATCGCCAATCAAAGTTTCAGCAACAGGTAGTTCTTCTAGTATGTCTTCTGTCTTAATTTGAGAGTGAGTTTTCTTGTAAAGATGTTTTTCCTTGTATTTGCGCAGTTGACGGGCAATTTTATCAGCCACTAAATCGATGCTAGCATATAAATTTTCGCTACCTTCTTGGGCTCGAATCACCGTCCCGTTGGCGTAAACAGTCACTTCTGCTTTGTGTTTATCGCTTATCCGGGAATTGCGAGCTACAGATAAATGCACGTCAACTTTGGTGGTAATATTTTGAAAGTGCTTTACTGCTTTTTCCAGCTTTTCTTCTACGTAGTTGTGAATTGCATCTGTGACTGCAATGTTGTTTCCCTGGATTAAAAGCTTCATACTCAATACTCCATTTATAGCAGTTAATAGTTGATAGTTGATAGTTGATAGTTGATAGTTGATACGGCAACCTGACGGTTGCTCTGTCTGTATAGCAATCATCTTGGCGATCGCTAGTGGTCTATCTTCCATCCCCTATTCAAAACTAATTGTCCTAGACTATAACTATCCATTCAACACAGAAAATTAAGACCAAAGGTTTCGCCCATGGAAAAATGGTGGCTTAATCTCAGCTGGTTTTACATTCTTGCGAACACCTTTTGGGCAGGAAATTTTTTTCCATTTGTTGGCTCATCTGTTATGATGTTTGTTGTTTTGGTGTTCTGACCTGATCTTCCTCCTACAACCAATCTTTTCTTTCTCTATTTTTAGATTAGCACTTTGTATTCTAGAAAACGTTACCTTTTAGCTACATTTTCATTTTCCTTTGCATCACTTAACATCGCGTTACAAAAGAGGGTGAATGAACTCAAGAGAATGCCGGATTATTCATGGGGGAGTGGTGGATTATACCACAGCTTGGTCCCAACAGCGCAGTTTGGTAGAGGAAAGGCTGGAAAATCCGGATTTACCGGACATTCTCCTCTTACTGGAACATCCTCCAGTCTATACTCTCGGTACGGGAGCAACTACCAACAACCTCAAATTTGACCCTAGTACAACTAATTATCCAGTTCATCGGATCGAAAGAGGAGGAGAAGTGACCTATCACTGTCCCGGTCAGCTCATCGGCTATCCTATTCTCAATTTACGGCACTATCAACCAGATTTACACTGGTATTTGCGGCAATTAGAAGAAGTGATAATTGTCCTATTGAAAGTTTACGCACTGAAAGGGGAGCGGATTGCCGGTTTAACTGGGGTTTGGCTTGAAGGGAGAAAAGTAGGCGCCATCGGCATTAAAGTGCGACGCTGGATTACCATGCACGGATTTTCCCTCAATGTTTGTCCAGACTTGAGGGGTTTTGAGAGGATTGTACCTTGCGGCATTGAAGACAAACCGGTGGGGAGTCTGGCTCAATTTATTCGGGATATTACAATGGAGCGGGTAAGACAAGATATAGAGACTGCTTTCGCTCGAGTGTTTGGAGTTAAGATTAGTTATTGAGAATTGAGATAATGAGATAATGAGATAATGCGATCGCGTTATTGGCCCATAGAACAACTACCGGGTTTGAGTACAGAGCAAGTAACTCAACTGAAGGCTTGCGGGATTAATACTACCAAAGAACTATTACAGAAAGGAGGAACGCCACAGTTACAACAGGAGTTAGCCAATCAATTACAAATTTCCCTGCAGTATGTGAGAAAATGGGTGGCACTAGCAGATTTAGCTCGCATTCCTTCTGTAGGTTGTCAATTCTGCGGTTTATTATTACATTCAGGAATTGCTTCCGTATCTCAATTGAATCAAACCAACATTCAGCGGTTGCGGCATCAGATTTTAAGGCTGCAAGTTGCTACTATGCAGAGGAGGGATTTATGTCCCAGCGTGGGCTTGGTGAAACAGTGGCTTGAAGAAGGGCGATCGCTATGAGTTTTTTTCTGTTATAGGTAATCCCCTGGAGTTAGAAACCGGGTTTCTTGCCAAAATTTTGGCATTAATCCTAAAACAATAGCAGAAACCCGGCGAATTGGCTCGTTTCTTGGCTGAAATTTATTCGACATTCGTAGGTCTGTAAAGCTATTTTTATCTAAATGAAAATCAAAAACAGGAGCAAAAACAATGACAAAAGATAATTTTCTGGTTCGTCCCATGACCAAAGAAGATCTAAAAATCGCCTTAAGTTGGGCAGCTGCTGAGGGATGGAATCTCGGTGTTGATGATGTGGATAATTTTTATCTTGCCGATCCAGGTGGATTTTTGCTTGGGGAATTAAACGGGGAACCTATTGTTCTATTTCTGTAGTGCGATACAACGATAAATTTAATTTTATTGGTATTTATATTGTTAAACCGGAATACCGGAAAAAGGGATTTGGTTTAAAAACCTGGAAAGAAGCATTTAAGTTAATTCCCCATAAACCAGCTAGTTTAGATGCGGTGTTAGAACAAGTTCAGAATTATCAGAAGTTTGGCTTTCAACCAGCTCATTCCCATCTCCGTTATCAAGGAATAATTCACGGGAAAGTTTTACCCGATGTGACAGATATAAAAAATATTGATTTCCAGCAACTTTGTGGTTACGATGAGCAATATTTTCCCAGTTATCGTCCTCATTTTCTTGAGCAATGGATTAATCAACCTCATGGACAAGGCTACGCTATGATTGAAGATGGCAACTTGTTGGGTTACGGAGTAATTAGAAAAGCTATAGAAAACTTCAAAATTGCTCCTCTATTTGCGGAAAATAACCAGGTAGCTGAAAAATTATTCTTAGCCTTGGCTACTTACGCTCAAGGAAGTAAGATTTCTGTAGACGTTCCGAATATCAATCCAGCTGCCATTTCCTTATTTGAAAGTTATCAGATGAAATCTATCTTTGAGTGTGTGCGCATGTACAAGGGAGAAAAACCAGATCTTAATTGGGAAAATGTTTTTGGCGTGACTACAGTAACCCACCCCTAACCCCTCCCAGGAGGGGAAATTGGAGTAGGATAGTAAGTTGAGTAGAGCGATAGTAACCCACCCCTAACCCCTCCCAGGAGGGGAAAGAGGTGGGTGGGAATAGCGATACACTGCATCAAGACAGGTAAAACCTCAAAGAAGGCTGTACCTTATAACTGCGAGAAACGCTATAAAAAGTTTTGCTTTTTGGGTTTCGTTACCTCAACCCAACCTACAATCTATTCAACTTGTGTCACAACTAAAACTTATTCGACATTCGTAGGTCTGTAAAACCCATAGTAGGTTTAAGATATCAACTATCAACTATCAACTATCAACTATCAACTGCTAGATGATTAATTTTAGCCCCGAGGAAATGGAAGATATCCTCGATGAGATGTACAACTCTTTCGCTCCCACTCCGTTACAACCGGGAGACCCCGCCTATGTGAATTGTAGTGCAGTGCGGGGGGATGAGGATGTGGTAACGGATTTGGGACGCATTGTCAGGCGATCGCATGAGTTCACCTACCAGTTATATTCCGGCTACCGAGGCTCGGGGAAAACCACCGAGTTGCTGCGGTTAAAGAAAGCCTTAGAAGATAAAGGTCACGTAGTAGTATATTTTGCAGCAGATGAAGAGGATCTCAGCGTTCAGGATGTTCAATATACCGATATTTTGCTAGCCTGCACTCGCCATTTGCTGCTGGGACTGAAAGAACGAGCAGACCCCCACTTAATTCTAGACTGGCTGAAGAAACGGCTTCAGGATTTGCAGGAAGTCATGTCCAGGGAAATTAAAATTGATGAAGTAAATTTACAAGTAGGGTTACAAGAGTTTGCCAAGCTAACCGCAGCAGTGCGAGCGGAACCCAGCCAGCGTCAGAAAATCCGGGAGCAAGTAGAACCCCATATGGAAAGCCTGATTGCAGCTGTCAATGACTTTATTGAAGATGCCAAGAAGGATTTGCCGGAGAATACCAAGCTGCTGGTGATTGCGGATAATCTAGATCGCATTGTGCCTATTTTCCGGGACAACCAACGGAGCAACCACGAGGAGATTTTCCTAGATCATCACGAACAACTGAAAAACCTCAACTGCCATATTATCTATACCATACCCATTTTTGTAGTTTATTCCGACTTCGCAACAGTGCTGAAGGATTACTACGGCATTTCTCAAGTACTGCCTTCGATCATGGTGCGTGAGGAAAATAGCGAGGAACCCTACCTGCCGGGATTGGAGATTCTGCAAACTATTATTCAAGTTCGCGTTTCCAAACCTTTACGGGATTCCCTCGTACCTGATGTATTTGAATCGGAGGAAGTACTGCAGCAACTGTGTTTGATGAGTGGGGGTCACGTGCGGGATTTGGTACAGTTGATGCAGGAGGCCATTAACAAGACGGAAACTTTGCCTATCGAAGCACGAGCGGTACAATCTGCAGTAGATAGGCTGCGGGATGTATATCGACGGGCAGTACAGGAAAACCAGTGGGAAGTGCTGAAAAAGGTGCGGGATTCCCGGAAGATCTTCAATGATAAGATGCACCGCAGTTTGCTATTCAGTCGTTTCTTGTTGGAGTATCGCTATTCTGAAGATGGGGGAGATAAGCGGATTTGGTATGATGTTCATCCCGTACTGTGGAAGGAATTGTAATGAAAAAACAATTGGGTAAAATAGCTCCAGCAGCTGATACCTCTACAGAGCAAAATCCAGCAATATTGGAAGGCTTTAACCGCTGGGACTCGGAAACAGCAGAGGTTATAGGCGATCTGTTGCGGGCATTACGGCGTAAGAAGGGTTTTAGTCTGTTTTTTGTCCAGTGCAATCCCGATCAGGGAGAACGAGCAATAAAGGTGATTAGGAAAAGTTTTCCTGGGAAGCGGCTGGTGCAGATTGAGTCAAATCGCCAGAGCGAGACTCTCTACGGAGAGTTAAAGAAACGCTACCAAACAGAAGGTGTTGACATAGCTTGTATTACCGGAGTAGAACAGGCGTTGTATAGCTATGAGGATACCAAGCGGTTGGCAGGTTGGAGCGAGGAAGAGATTTATAACTACAGTTGGAAAGGCTTGCCACCCCTGTTGAGTCATTTAAATAGATCGAGGGAGACATTTGAAGCTAACTTACCCATTGCTTTGGTGTTTTTAGTACCTAGTTTTGTAATTGATTATTTTATTCAACGGGCTCCAAATTTTTTCGACTGGCGATCGGGTTTCTCTGAGTTTGCTGAGAGTTCAGAAAATTTGCCAAAGGCTTCTGAGGAGTTGGTGGATAAGGAATATGAAGATTATCTTTTTCTAACTCCAGAGGAACGGATAAAGCAAATTTTAGGAATTAAAGAGAAAATCATTCAATATGATTTATGGTATTCTAAAGAAAAATCAAACTTGCTTCTAGAACAAGGACGGTTATTTGAGAGCAACAAAGATTTACAACAAGCCTTAGATTGTTATAATCGTGCTTTAAAGGTCAATCCTAAAAACTACAAAGCTTGGAATAATAAAGCTCGTTTACTCGATTGGGAAGAAAGACGCAAAGCTGCTCCAAAAATTCTAGCAGAGATTCGCAGTCGTCCCCGTGTCAACCCTGCCAATTTCGGTTTGCCCGATAGTACGGAGTTAATACGGGAGGACAGAGATAGATGACCGATCCTCTAAGGTGTGTTTTAGATGCTAGCGTCAGCATTAAACAATTTATTCCCGATCCCCTAACGGAAAAAGTTAATCAACTTTTAGACTCTCTTGCCCATCCACAAACCGAAATTTTTGTTCCCGATCTATTTTACATTGAATCAAGCAATGCTCTTTTGAAATATTTCAATAAAGGCTTGTATACAAAAACTCAAGTAAAAAAGGATCTAAGCAATCTTAAAGACTTACCATTACGAGTTATTTCTACGGCTAAGTTAATGGAAGAAGCGGTTGAGATTGCTTGCAATGATAAAATCTCTGCCTATGATGCAGCTTATGTTGCTCTTTCTGTAAAAGTCCAAGCTCCTTTGCTGACATTAGATAGAAAGTTAGTTAATGCTTTGTCCAGCGCGTCTTACGATGTACAATTTTTTACTAATTTTTCTCTCTCTTCTTAACTGAGGAGAAAAACTTAGATTATATTATTTTACCTAATAAATAATACAAAACTAGATTATCACTATGCTTGGTATAATCGAGATAAAGCACTCGGTGACTTAGAGAAATATTCAGAAGCAATTGATAGCTACGATCGCGCCCTAGAAATTAAACCAGATTTGTACGAAGCTTGGAATAATCGAGGTGTCGCACTCCTTAAATTAGAGCGATATGAGGACGCAATTTCTAGCTGCGATCGCGCTCTAGAAATAAAACCAGATTTTCACTATGCTTGGTATAATCGAGGTGTCGCACTCCTTAAATTAGAGCGATATGAGGAAGCAATTTCAAGCTGCGATCGCGCCCTAGAAATAAAACCAGATTTGTACGAAGCTTGGGGTAATCGTGGTGTCGCACTCGGTAACTTAGAGAGATATTCCGAAGCAATTTCTAGCTATGATCGCGCCCTAGAAATAAAACCAGATTTGTACGAAGCTTGGAATAATCGAGGTGTCGCACTCGGTAACTTAGAGCGACATGAGGAAGCAATTTCAAGCTGCGATCGCGCCTTAGAAATAAAACCAGATTATCACTATGCTTGGGATAATCGAGGTGTCGCACTCGGTAACTTAGAGAGACATGAGGAAGCAATAGATAGCTGCGATCGCGCCCTAGAAATTAAACCAGATTTTTACGAAGCTTGGTATATTCGAGGTGTAGCACTCCTTAAATTAGAGCGACATGAGGAAGCAATTTCAAGCTATGATCGCGCCCTAGAAATTAAACCAGATTTTCACGAAGCTTGGAATAATCGAGGTGTCGCACTCCTTAAATTAGAGCGATATGAGGACGCAATTTCTAGCTACGATCGCGCCTTAGAAATTAAACCAGATTTTTACCAAGCTTGGTATATTCGAGGTGTAGCACTCCTTAAATTAGAGCGACATGAGGAAGCAATTTCTAGCTACGATCGCGCTCTAGAAATTAAACCAGATTTATACGAAGCTTGGAATAATCGAGGTGATGCACTCGATAACTTAGAGCGACATGAGGAAGCAATTTCAAGCTACGATCGCGCTCTAGAAATAAAACCAGATTTGTACGAAGCTTGGAGTAATCGAGGTGCTGCACTCCTTAAATTAGAACGATATGAAGAAGCAATTTCTAGCTGCGATCGCGCTCTAGAAATTAAACCAGATTTTTACGAAGCTTGGAGTAATCGAGGTGTCGCACTCCTTAAATTAGAGCGATACGAGGAAGCAATAGATAGCTGCGATCACGCCCTAGAAATTAAACCAGATTTTTACCAAGCTTGGTATAATCGAGGTGTCGCACTCGGTAACTTAGAGAGACATGAGGAAGCAATAGATAGCTGCGATCGCGCCCTAGAAATAAAACCAGATTTGTACGAAGCTTGGGATAATCGTGGTGTCGCACTCGGTAACTTAGAGAGACATGAGGAAGCAATAGATAGCTGCGATCGCGCCTTAGAAATAAAACCAGATTTTCACGAAGCTTGGAATGGTCGAGGTGCCGCACTCAATAACTTAGAGAAATATTCAGAAGCAATTGACAGCTATGATCGCGCTCTAGAAATTAAACCAGATTTTCACTATGCTTGGTATAATCGAGGTGTCGCACTCGATAACTTAGAGCGACATGAGGAGGCAATTTCTAGCTATGATCGCGCCCTAGAAATAAAA
>JH610940.1 GCA_000252485.1 Prochloron didemni P4-Papua_New_Guinea
GCGCCCTAGAAATAAAACCAGATTTACACTATGCTTGGAATAGTCGAGGTAACGCACTTGATAAGTTAGAGCGATATGAAGAAGCAATTTCTAGCTACGATCGCGCTCTAGAAATTAAACCAGATTTTCACAAAGCTTGGGATAATCGCGGTATAACACTTTACCAGCTAGGTAAATTGCAAGATGCCTTTGATTGCTTTGTGAAAGTTACGGAAATAGAACCTAAGTTTGAAGATGGATGGAACAATCTAGGTTATGTAACTCTCGCTCAATATTCATATGGTTTAAAACCCATTGTTGGCAAACCTCTACTAATTCGTCGATTATCTAATTTTAAAAGTTCTCAAAACAGCAGTAAAATTGACTTAGAGCTTTGCCAGAAAGCTCTCGACTGGTTTGATACTGCCCTCAATCTCCAGTCAAAAGAAAACCTAATCTGGGCAAACCGAAGTTTTCCCGCCTACTACCTCAAACAATATGAAACTGCTCTGCAAAACTGCGATTTAGCCCTCAAACTAGATCCAGACAATCAAACAGAAATGAACGAAATTGTGCATAGCAATCGGGGCTCCATTCTCCTCAAACTCCGCAAACCTAAAGCAGCTCTCCACAGCTTTGCTAAGGCCCTGGCAATCCATCCCCAACTGGGGGAAGCCTTGATAGGCAAGAGTACTGCCCTTTACCAGCTAAAGCGCTACCCGGAAGCGATCCGCAGCTTGATTAAAACCCTCATTTTAACCAGCCCTTCCCCCAAACTAACTTTAACTTTGCTCATCAAAGTCCCCCTTACCAAGGGGGATTTAGGGGGATAGAGCTTTTTTTACTTAGGATAAAACTATATCGTTAAAATAAAATCGAATAATGTCCAATAAACAAGAGACTTTAAGCGAAAAAACTATATCGCCACAAAGGAAACAGCCTTCCTACTCAACCTCAGCGTTGTCCGGTTGCGCCAACTTTTACAGTAATTGTAGGTTGGGTCTCCCGATAGCGAAACCCAACACCGAATCTTTTGGCTCAACCTCAGCGTTGTCCGGTTGTGTCAACTTTTAGACTATCCCAAACCTTGCCAGTAGTTCCTCACGATTGAGAGTCAGTATTACGCGACTGAACTCGTCTCTTGATAAATCCAACATAGGACTAATTACCCTGTCTAATTGTGGATCCATTCCACCAAACTTCACGAATAGAAGACTGTGCAGCAAATGCATTTTTTCTTCACGCATTCCTTCAAGTCTTCCTTCACGCCTTCCTTCAAGCCTTCCTTGACGTAAAGTCTTTCTTTTCCAAAGTTCATAAGCTGGTGATAAGTTAGTCATTAACTCTCGGTACTCGCTTTCGTACTCGCTTTCGTACTCGCTTTCGTACTCGCTTTCGTACTCGCTGTTTTCTGAATTCATCTTTGTTTTACCCGATTAATAATATACAACATCGTGGCATAGGCGAATTGCCTGTGACCTCATCTGCGGCTTCTAGCCTGTGACCTCATCTGCGTTTCCTTCCCCAAATCTTAGCAACAATTCTTCACGATTGAGAGTTAAAATTAAACGACTCAACTCTTCTGCGGGCAAATTCAACATAGGATTAATTACCTTTTCTAATTGTTCATCCACTCCACCAAATTTCACTGCCAGAAAGTTTTGCACTAGATTCATTCTTTCTTCACGTAGTCCTTCAACCCTTCCTTCACGTAGTCCTTCAACCTTTCCTTCAACCCTTCCTTCACGTAGTCCTTCAACCTTTCCTTCAACCCTTCCTTCACGTAGTCCTTCAACCCTTCCTTTACTTAAAGTCTCTTCGAGCCAACTTTCATAAGCGGGTGATAAGTTCATCATTAACTCCTCCTTTTCCCTACTGTCTATATTTTGTGCCA
>JH610941.1 GCA_000252485.1 Prochloron didemni P4-Papua_New_Guinea
TTAGCAATTGTTCCTGAAGATGCTTCTAGTAGATTAATCAACACCGCATAAACCGGAAGTTGATATTTTTCCGAGGCCATTGCCGTATATCTCGAACTTTCAGTCCAGACCTGCCCATCAACCACTGTATCCATCTATCTGGTGCGAGACTTATAAGTCTCTTGGTACTGATATCGGCTTTTTTCCGGGTCATTAGCTAGCATTGTGCGATTTTTCTTTTCTAATTGTAGGGGATAAATCGCACGGAAAAGGTTGTGCCGCCGTTAAGCGATCTCTTCGGGATCCGCAAAGAGTGCGCTATAGTTAACTAACCCATCCCATCGCTCTTGAAAAGTAGCCATCTGTAACATAGAATCTCTAGTTTATTAGAGATTCTATCTAATTGCTACCGTCGAGTTAATTACCTTGTTCTTTCATCAGATGCTTTGGCGGAGGAGACTAATCCAGTCACTTGTTCCAGAGAGAGTCCCGTCGCCTCAGAAACCTGCTCTATTGCCATTCCCATACGAAGCATATTCAGCGCAACTTGCTGAATACCTTCTTGTTTGCCCCGCTGTTCACCCCGCTGTTCACCCCGCTGTTCGCCAATAGCGATACCCCGCTGTTCGCCAATAGCGATGCCCCGCTGTTCACTCCTGGAAACTATCTCTCGATACAAAGGAGATTGTTCTAGAATTGCCATATCTAACCTCAGAATTTGTTGAACTAAATCCAGATCTAAGACGTAGGTAGCAAAGAACCCTAACATTGATTCTAGCTCCCCCGGTTGTCCTTGAACCCGTAACTGCCTCAAAGCACGTCGGATAACTTGTTCGGACCCACCTCCTTTCAAAATTGGCACTAATGGCAGCAATGTAGATAAATTGCGCTGAAACACTATATCTACATCCACTTCCCACAAGTTAATTACTTGATACTCTTGAATCGCTTTCAGACCCGCAAAATTACTCTCGAAGGAACTAGCAATCGTTCCTGAAGACGCTTCCAGTAGATTAATCAACACCGGATAAACCGGAAGTTGATATTTTTCCGAGGCCATTGCTGTATAAGCTCTCATGCGTCGAGGAACCTTTTGGTTGTACCTCAGTTGCAACTCGTTCAGAATGAGAAACTCTCCTAGGTCGGGACTATATGCCTTAACTAAAACGTCACTTTCTCTGGCAACCCACTGAAATTCGGAGGAAATAATCTGGAGAACTTTCAGTCCAGACCTGCCCATCAACCACTGTATCCATCTATCTGGTGCGAGACTTATAAGTCGCTTGGTACTGATATCGGCTTTTTTCTGGGTCATTAGCTGGCATGGTGCGATTTTTCTCTAATTATATCAGCTAAATCGCACGGAAAAGTGTTTCCGCCGTTAAGCGATCTCTTCGGGATCCGCAAAGAGTGCGCTATAGTTAACTAACCCATCCCATCGCTCTTGAAAAGTAGCCATCTGTAACATAGAATCTCTAGTTTATTAGAGATTCTATCTAATTGCTAGCGTCGAGTTAATTACCTTGTTCTTTCATCAGATGCTTTGGCGGAGGAGACTAATCCAGTCACTTGTTCTAGAGAGAGTCCCGTCGCCTCAGAAACCTGCTCTATTGCCATTCCTAGACGAAGCATATTCAGGGCAACTTGCTGAATACCTTCTTGTTTGCCTCGCTGTTCGCCAATAGCGATGCCCCGCTGTTCGCCAATAGCGATGCCCCGCTGTTCGCTCCTGTTAACTATCTCTCGATACAAAGGAGATTGTTCTAGAATTGCCATATCTAACCTCAGAATTTGTTGAACTAAATCCAGATCTAAGACGTAGGTAGCAAAGAACCCTAACATTGATTCTAGCTCCCCTGGTTGTCCTTGAACCCGTAACTGTGTCAAAGCACGTCGGATAACTTGTTCGGACCCACCTCCTTTCAAAATTGGTACTAATGGCAGCAATGTAGATAAATTGCGCTGAAACACTATATCTACATCCACTTCCCACAAGTTAATGACTTGATACTCTTGAATTGCTCTCTGACCAGCAAAATTGCTCTCGAAAACATTAACAATGGTTTCTGAAGATGCTTCTAGTAGATTAATCAACACCGCATAAACTGGAAGTTGATATTTTTCCGAGGCCAAAGCGGTATAAGCTCTCATCCGTCGAGGAACTTTCTGGTTGTACCTCAGTTGCAACTCGTTCAGAATCAGAAACTCTCCTAAGTCAGGACTATGTGCCTTGACTAAAACGTCGCTTTCTCTGGCAACCCACTGGAACTCGGAGGAAATAATCTGGAGAACTTTCAGTCCAGACCTGCCCATCAACCACTGTATCCATCTATCTGGTGCGAGACTTATAAGTCTCTTGGTACTGATATCGGCTTTTTTCTGGGTCATTAGCTGGCATGGTGCGATTTTTCTCTAATTATATCAGCTAAATCGCACGGAAAAGGTTGTGCCGCCGTTAAGCGATCTCTTCGGGATCCGCAAAGAGTGCGCTATAGTTAACTAACCCATCCCATCGCTCTTGAAAAGTAGCCATCTGTAACATAGAATCTCTAGTTTATTAGAGATTCTATCTAATTGCTAGCGTCGAGTTAATTACCTTGTTCTTTCATCAGATGCTTTGGCGGAGGAGACTAATCCAGTCACTTGTTCTAGAGAGAGTCCCGTCGCCTCAGAAACCTGCTCTATTGCCATTCCCATACGAAGCATATTCAGCGCAACTTGCTGAATACCTTCTTGTTTGCCCCGCTGTTCGCCAATAGCGATGCCCCGCTGTTCACTCCTGGAAACTATCTCTCGATACAAAGGAGATTGTTCTAGAATTGCCATATCTAACCTCAGAATTTGTTGAACTAAATCCAGATCTAAGACGTAGGTAGCAAAGAACCCTAACATTGATTCTAGCTCCCCTGGTTGTCCTTGAACCCGTAACTGTGTCAAAGCACGTCGGATAACTTGTTCGGACCCACCTCCCTTTAAAATTGGTACTAATGGCAGCAATGTAGATAAATTGCGCTGAAACACTATATCTACATCCACTTCCCACAAGTTAATGACTTGATATTCTTGAATCGCTTTCAGACCCGCAAAATTACTCTCGAAAACATTAACAATGGTTTCTGAAGATGCTTCTAGTAGATTAATCAACACCGCATAAACTGGAAGTTGATATTTTTCCGAGGCCAAAGCGGTATAAGCTCTCATGCGTCGAGGAACTTTCTGGTTGTACCTCAGTTGCAACTCGTTCAGAATCAGAAACTCTCCTAAGTCAGGACTATGTGCCTTGACTAAAACGTCGCTTTCTCGACTTACCCACTGGAACTCGGAGGAAATAATCTGGAGAACTTTTAGTCCAGACCTGCCCATCAACCACTGTATCCATCTATCTGGTGCGAGACTTATAAGTCTCTTGGTACTGATATCGGCTTTTTTCCGGGTCATTAGCTGGCATTGTGCGATTTTTCTCTAATTATATCAGCTAAATCGCACGGAAAAGGTTTCTCCGCCATTAAGCGATCTCTTCGGGATCCGCAAAGAGTGCGCTATAGTTAACTAACCCATCCCATCGCTCTGAAAAAGCAACCCATCGCTCCTGCTGATAAGAGCTAAAATCCAATCCCCCGTTGCCAAAAAAAACCCTATCACTTTGAAAAGGGTGCGGTCACAAACAGTTGAATATGAGATTCTCAATAGTCGCGGCTTACCCTGAAAGGCAGCCCAGAGGGCTACCCCACGTGATAAATAGATATTTAGCCCCAAACAACTACTTTTGAACACACCCCTTTGAAAAGCAACCTATCGCTCCTGCTGATAAGAGCTAAAATCCAATCCCCCATAGCCCTGCATCCACTGGGATTTTGGATAATTTGATTTAGCCGTTAATTACCCATAGATACCACTCCATTCTCGAAGAATCGGTAAAATCAGAGTAATTGGAGTTTGCTTCTCTATAGTGACACGAGCAATAGTAGTGGTTCCAGAAGTTATTTTCAAATTTTCTGGTCCTTTAGAAGACGACCACTTATAACCACTAGGTGTAGAAGAATCAAGCTGTAACTGTGCTTGTACTGCTATTACTGGTCCTACTTTAGATATAAGCTCTTCTACTACTTCTGGGTTACCTACGAGACTAGTAGCTCCTTCCTTTGTAATTGGAAAAGCTGAGACTTTAGTAACGGTTCCGACGATGCCTCCAAATCGTTCGCGGCGGACTGTATTTGGTGTAACATAAATCTTCATTCCCGATTTAATCTTTTTGCCATCGCCCACTGGGAAATAAGCTACGCTTGATATCTGTTCCGATATGCCATTAACTTTAATCGATACCAGGCGATCGCCTGGATTGAGAACTGAACTATTGCTGGCGGTAAGTTCGAGGATACATCCACTATAAGGACTTTTAATTTGTTGATTGTATTCAAATTGTTTTTCCAGTTGGGCAATATTGTGTTTGACTTCTTGAATCTGATTTTTCCGTCCCGCCGAAGCTTCCAGGTTTTGTTGTTCTAGAATTTTAACTTGGGTATCCAGTTGCTGTAACTCAGCTTTCAACTGGGAAATAGTGCTTAAGTTTTCTAAATATTTTTGTTGAGTTTGAGTTTCTTTGATGTCTAGTTCTCTTAACTTGGCTTGATATCTAGCAATGACATCCAGGTTATCTAAATATTTCTGTTCAACTTCTGTCTTCTGAGTTTCTAACTGTTTTAACTCGGCTTGTAACTTGGAGATGTTTTGGAGATTGCGTCTATATTCTTGTTCTGCTTCTAGGACGTGATCTGAAGAAATTGCCCCTTCTGCCAATAAAGAGCGACGCTTTTCAATTCTTTCTTTCAAGAGAGGAGATAGGGTTTGAGCATCTTGAAGTTGTTGCTGTACACTGACCTGTTGTTGGTCAAGAGCTTTAATGCCTTTATCTCGAAGTATGGGGGTTAAAACTTGAATGTCAGAAAGTTGCTGTTCTAGATTCCCTCTTTCTTGTTTAATTGCTTTAATTTCTCGGTCTTTGAGAATCGGACTTAAGTTTAAAGCGTCTTCAAGGCGTTGTCGTTTACTTGCTTGCTCTTGTTGGTTTGCTTTAATTTCTAGGTTGGTGCGTTGAATCTGAAGTGTATCGGCTTTTTGTTCCTGACCTTGTAACTGTGCCAGCTTTTCGTTTTCAAGCTGGAGTTTCTGGCGAACCTCGAACGGGTCTACTGTAGCGATCACTTCATCTTGTTCAACACAATCTCCAGGTGTTACTTTTAGTTGTTTTAATTGACCTTCCACTGGAGATTGAATATTTACTACGCGACGGGGAAGAACTAGAATCCCTTTACTGGTAACATTTACCGGAATTTTGCCAAAAATACTCCAAATAATTGCTGCTACTACCAATGCCCCTAAAGTTGATAAAGGTAGCCAGTCTTGACGACCAACTATTTGCATCAATTGATCGAGTCTTTCTGGAGATGATAAACGTTCTAAAGATTCTTGTCTGAATATTTTGTTTTTTTCTGGATTATTCATGATAATTACAGTTTCAAATTATTTTTATTTCTCTGATTTAAATATATTTATTTGCGCTAAGACTATGTTATATGAAATCGGAAAAAGAATGCTACAAATACAATAGTATTTATAAGTTTTTTGTACATGCTTTAGAGTTCGATCCCCCCCAGTATATAATTTTGACGGACATTGTAGGGTGCGTTCGCAACGCACCCTACAGATACATTAGTGAATGATTTCAGCTCCTATTCCGGGTTTCTTCTATTATTTTAAGGATTAATGCTAAAATTTGGGAAAGAAACCGGGTTTCTCAACCTATGGGATAAGTACCTAGGCAAAATTAATTGGATATTCGCTCAATGCGGTCGCTTGTATTTATGGGTTGCGGTGCGTTGCGCACGCGAAGCGCCGCTCTTAGCGCCCGCACCCTACAGATATATTAGTGAATGATTTCAGCTCCTATTCCGGGTTTCTTCTATTATTTTAAGGATTAATGCTAAAATTTGGGAAAGAAACCGGGTTTCTCAACCCAATTTTTTCAATTATCACAACAAAAGGGGAAAAACCATGACAGACAAAGGGATACCTTATATTTTTTCAATTGTTCACTTATTAATGCAACAAACTCCAAAGATAATTCAGCAAAATATTCGCTATTCTATTGGTTTAGTAATTGTTTGTTTACTAGTGTTAATTCTTTTGTGGCTACCAGATTTACTTAAAGGAGAAAGAAATTAAAACAATTACTCCAACTGTCGAGCAACTAGTCGAGCAAACAATCCCTCCTGCTCGATTAATTCAGCAAATGAACCTGCTTGAACCACTCCACCAGCTTCGAGAACATAAATGCGATCTGCATGGCGAATCGTGCTGAGACGATGAGCAATGACAATACGAGTGGCACTAAGAGTTTCTAAACTTTGAGTAACCACGGCTTGGGTGCGGTTATCTAAAGCACTAGTAGCTTCATCCATGAGAATTATTTTCGGTTTTCCAATTAAGGCACGAGCGATTAATAATCTTTGTCGTTGTCCTCCTGATAGATTACTGCCTCCTTCGCTGACAACAGTATGCATCCCCATAGGCATTTGTTGGATGTCTTCAGCTAAACCAGCCATTTCTGCTGCTTTCCAAGCTTCCTTGAGGGTTATCAAAGCTCCACAAGCGATGTTGTCAAAAATTGAACTTTGCTGAACCCGACCGTTTTGCAGGACTACTCCTAACTGCCGACGTACTGAGATAACATCTAACCCCGCAAGATCTTGTCCGTCGTAGTAGACTGTGCCACTTTGAGGCATCTCAAACCCCAATAACAGCCGAAATAAGGTTGATTTCCCACTGCCACTGGGACCAACTAGGGCAATAAATTCCCCTGGATTAGCTTGAATAGAGACGTTATCTAGAATTGGCGGACCATCTTCTCCATAGCGAAAGTTAATCCGATCTAAAACTACACGACCTAGTAAACCACCAGAATCAGTTCGATGGGGATCGTATTCAGTTGGGGCTTGGACAATGGATTTGGCTCGCTCCCACAGAGGCACAATGCCTAAAATATCAGTTAGGGTATTACTCAAATCGGTAACGCCACTAATAAAAATACCAAAGGCAGCGTAAAAAGCCAAAAATGTCCCTGCGGTTAAGCTAGTTGGGTTGCCCTTGGCTTGGGCTATTTGGATGAATAAGATGGCAAACCAAAATAGCAGTACCGAACTGATTAGGGGAAGGGCTTCGTTAAAAGTAGATACCGCATCATTAATTCGTTGGATGCCGTTGGTTAACTTAGTTTTTTGGCTGTATTTCTCTGCCCAAGTAGCAAAAGCTCGTTCCTCTGCTGCTGCTACCCGCAGTTTGGCAACACCACCGATTAGTTGTACGGTGAGTCCATCGATTTCACCATCCAGCTTTTCTTGTTGACGTTCTTTGCGGACTAAAAAAATGCCAGAAGTTATGGTGACTATAATCGCTAAAATCGATATTCCCAAACCAATCAGGGCAAGTTTGACGCTATAGATAAACATCAGCCCTAAATTGAGCAGGGAAAAAATACCACTGAGTAGGGTGCGTTGAGTGGCGCCGCTGAGTTGACTGCGGATTTGACCAATTGCCAGGAGACGATTGACCAAATCGCCAGAGGTGTACTGGCGGAAAAAAGCAGGAGTTATTTTTAGCAGCCGATCCCAAACTGCCAACTGTAAATTAGCGTCGGTAGCATTTTCAACTCGTAGGGTAATAATTCCTTGAGATAGTTGAAAAGCTGATTTGCCAAAAGCTGCGACAAATAAGGCTAGTCCAATTTGCCATAATAAAAGGCGATCGCTATCGGGAATTGCTCGATCTATCAACATCCCAGTAGCTTGGGGTACTATCATGCCCAGGATTGTGGTCAGTGCGCCAACCAGGATAATGAGGAGGACATCTTGTTGATAACCTTCAATTCCAAACTGAAATAGTTGGACTATTTTATCTACTACCAAAGGCAAAGGGCGGTAGAAAACATAGGCAGTAGTAGCTATAGTTTGAGCTACTGCTTTAGTTACGGTGGTGCGGGTTTCGCCAACGGGGTCGAATAAAAGATAACCTTTACCCTTTTCCCGATCTGGTAGCAGTGCTACAGGAGAATTCCTCTCAGTGGTATAGGCAAGAATGGGACCATGTTCTTGTCGCCACCAATTGCCCACTAGCTGGACAGGACGAATGCGACATTGGGAAGCACGGGCGATTGCCTCTAGAGGGTCTTGGAGTAAACTGGGGTCTTCTGAGGCAGCAGGTGGTTGAATCTTAATCTTTTGTACTCGACCAACTGCCCCAGCCGCAATTAGCAGGGGTGTTCCTGTTCGCTCTACATTTATCTGTTGAGGCTGTAAGACTGAGGCTAGCTTATCTAAAGCCGAAGAGGTTAATTGCTGATTTAGCTGTTCTCTGGCTTGAAAGCGACGAAATTCCGCTTGTTTTTTCTCTTGGGCGTAGAAATCTAAAGCGTAGCAGAAGTATCTGTGAAAAATCTCCAAACTAGCGGTTAGTTGTTCCCTATTAGGACAGGCAAGGGTGGGGATAACATTAATTTCAGTAGGACTTTGGGCTGTTAACCACATGCCCTTAACCAGAGGAAACCAGGGAGAGTCCCTATCTAGGAGTAAATCGGCAAAACCTCCCCAAGAAGTTCTGCCTTGAGTTACTTTAACCCAGATAATTTGGTTGGGAGGAGGTTGGATTAATTGATTTGTTTCTAGGGAATAGGGAGTGGGAAGAGAACAGGGAGAAAGTTGAGTATTTTCTGGACTTAGGGGTTTTTGTAAAGATTCAAGGGCTAAGGTTGCTCCTAAATGTTGCAACCAACCTTCTAAAAGTGCTATGCTTCCGGGATTTCCCTGGGCAATTTCTGCGCCAAAATCCTCCATTGAGAGTTGCTGAAGTTCTACATCTTCTAAACCCACTGCCAAAATACCTAGCTGTTCAGTTACTGGTACGCCCCACAAGACTTCACCAGGATTAAGACTAAATAGATAGCGACGTTCTCCTGTGGGCTTTTGGTTACTGACTTGGGTGGCAAATACGGATACTTGTCCCGACAAGACCAGCCACACCACTTGGGGATTAAGCAGTAGAAAAGGCTGATTGCTTTTAATTTTGTCAACTTTGGCAGGGAGTTTTTGCTGAATAACCATATTAATATCAAATACGAAAAAGAATGCTACAGATAATAAACAAAGACGATCCCCCTAAATCCCCCTTCGATCCCCCCTTGATCCCCCCTTAATAAGGGGGGCAGGGGACTTGCCTGGCT
>JH610942.1 GCA_000252485.1 Prochloron didemni P4-Papua_New_Guinea
CCCCTTTTGAAGGGGGGCAGGGGACTTGCCTGGCTCCCCCCTTTTGAAGGGGGGCTGGGGGGGATCCAACGTTAAAGCTTGTACTAATCATTAGACATTGTAGGGTGCGGGCGCTAAGAGCGGCGCTTCGCGGGGCGCAACGCACCGCAACCCATAAATACAAGCGACCGCATTGAGACATTGTAGGGTGCGTTCGCAACGCACCGCAACCCATAAATACAAGCGACCGCATTGAGTTATAAGTAATTGTAGGTTGGGTTGAGCGAGAGCGAAACCCTTCGACTACCGCTCAGGGCAACGCCCAACAAGCCCAGGAAATTCGGGGTGTGGTCAAAAGTAGTTGTTTGGGTCTGAATATCAGGACTTACGCAAAATTTGCAGAAACTATGAGTGGTGTGGTGCGTTGCGAACTATGAGTGGTGTGGTGCGTTGCGAACTATCAGTGGTGTGGTGCGTTGCGAACTACAGATAGCTACTATGAGTGGTGTGGTGCGTTGCGAACGCACCCTACAGATAGCTACTATGAGTGGTGTGGTGCGTTGCGAACGCACCCTACTATGACTACAGATAGCTCGTAGGTTGGGTTTGCGTCCGCGAAACCCAACAAGCCCAGGAAACTTGAGGTGTGGTCAAAAGTAGTTGTTTGGGTCTGAATATCAGGACTTACGCAAAATTTGCTTGAAGAAACTATGAGTGGTGTGGTGCGTTGCGAACTATGAGTGGTGTGGTGCGTTGCGAACTATGAGTGGTGTGGTGCGTTGCGAACTATGAGTGGTGTGGTGCGTTGCGAACTATGAGTGGTGTGGTGCGTTGCGAACGCACCCTACAGAAGCTACTATGAGTGGTGTGGTGCGTTGCGAACGCACCCTACTATGACTTTTAATTTTGTCAACTTTGGGAGGGAGTTTTTGCTGAATAACCATATTAATTACTCCCAATCAAACGTATATAAGCACCTTCCTGTTCTCGTAATTCCTCGTGAGTACCTCTTTGGACAACCTTGCCTTGTTCGAGAACAATAATTTCGTCACAATCCCGGATGGTGCTGAGACGATGGGCAACTACGATACAGGAACAACCGCGCCTTCTCAGATTGCGATCGACAATCTGTTCCGTTTCCGCATCTAAGGCACTGGTGGCTTCATCTAAAACTAAGATGCTAGGATTTCTCACTAGGGCGCGGGCAATTTCCAGACGCTGGCGTTGTCCGCCACTCAGATTCATGCCTCCTTCACTGAGTTGAGCGTCGTATCCCCCTGGCAGAAACAGAATCCCTTCGTGAATAGCTGCATCCTGACAAGCTTTAACTAAATCCGCTTCTGGGATAGTAGAGTCCCAGAGAGTGAGGTTATCTCGAATCGTACCAGCAAAGAGAAAGATATCTTGTTCCACCATAGCTAGGGAATTGGCAAGGACCGAACGGGATATTTGGGTACGGGAAATACCGTCAAAGAGGATATCTCCCGACCAAAAGGGATAAAGCCCGCAGATGAGTTTAGCAATGGTAGATTTGCCCGAACCACTGTCACCAACCAAGGCAATTCTCTGTCCTGGTTGTACCGTTAGATTTAAATTTTCAATCAGGGGTGCTTCTAAGTTACTGTAGCCGAAAGTTAGTTGACGTAATTCTATATAGCCTTGGAGTCGAAATGACTCTGGGGAAAGGTAGTGACCCACCCCTTTCCCCTCCTGGGAGGCCCAATTCCCCTCCTGGGAGGCCCAATTCCCCTCCTGGGAGGGGTTAGGGGTGGGTTGAGTCCCC
>JH610943.1 GCA_000252485.1 Prochloron didemni P4-Papua_New_Guinea
CCAATTCCCCTCCTGGGAGGGGTTAGGGGTGGGTTGAGGGGCATCCGTCCGTCCCAGATTTACTGAGTTTAAAGACTGATGGGGAGAGCTTCCATTCCCATTCTCTCTATCAACAGGATTTTGGAGAACATCATCTAGACGATTTAAATCTGCTTCTAACTCTTGTATAGTACTGCCAAAGTTAATTAGACTATTGACTGGTGTGAGAAAACTGGTAGCCAGCAGTTGGTAAGCAACCAACATCCCAATGCTTAGGCTACCGTTAATAACTCGAAACCCACCAATAACTAGAATTGAAGCCGTAGCCAAGGCGGTTAGCAACGTCGGCAGTACGGTGAGGATTTGAGTTTGTAAACCCAGTTTTTGTTGGGAATTAAGGGCTTTGGTATAGTAGCCCGCAAATTTAGTAAATAAATCAGATTCTAATCCCGAAGCTTTAACCGTTTCAATGGCTTGAATGCCCCCAATGGCAACACCATTCACCTTGCCGTACTCTTGAGCGAGACTGATATTAGCATCAACGCGGCTACGGGAAAGGCTCTGGAGAGCGACAAAATTGAGAGCAGCAAATAAGATAGTGATAGTAGTTAAGAGCCAATCGTAGGTCAGCATCAGGAGGGCATAGAATCCCATCATGACCGTGTCAATGACAGTAGTGGCAAGGCGACCAGAGAGTACCTCGGCAACTTTGTCATTGAGTTGAATCCGACTGCTGATTTCCCCAGAAAATCGCTGGGCATAGAATCCTACGGGTAAGCGCAGAACATGCCAGAGAAACTGTCCCGACATAGTAACTGAGAGTTTAATTAGCAGTCTGCGCAAAGCTCTGAGCTGCATTCGCATCAGGAGTCCCTGGATAACAGCAGCCATAATCATCCCCAGTAACAGCGGTCGCAGCCAGTCTTGATAGTTTTCTACTAAAATGCGGTCTATAAAGACTTGGGTAAAGGCTGGTATTGTGAGGCGGGGAAAGGTGAGAAATAGTCCTGTGAGTAAACAGAGGAGTACGGCACGGCGAGAGCTAGTTAGGCGGGAGGCTAAGGCAGAAACCATGCTCCTTTTTTTGCCGCCCTGTTTAAATTCTGGTCCTGGTTCCATGACCAAGACAATGCCAGTATAAGCCTCGTCAAACTCTTTTAGAGAAATTTTCCCAGGTCCAAAAGATGGATCGTTAATATAAACAATATCTTTCCCAAACCCATCTACAACTAAAAAATGGCTAAATCCCACAAATGCTATATAAGGAGGTTTTAGGTTTCTAAGGCTTTCCAGTGATTTTTTGAACCCTTTGGCACTTAAACCGTAGCTTCGAGCAACTTTAATAACATTAGAAGCTTTGCTACCATCCCGCGAGATGCCACATTGCCGTCGCAGCTCAGGTAAAGGAACAATGCGACCGTAATAGCCTAAAATAATTCCTAAACAAGCGGCACCACACTCAACGGCTTCCATCTGGATAAGAGTAGGGGTTTTTACTCGCATACCTCTATACCTCTATTCTTAAAATGAAGGTTTTTCAAACTGCAAACGCAGAGGATGATTCAGAAACAGTCGCTGATAAATAGGGTGGAAGAGCAAATTTGGTAATATACTCCGAATGGTTAAGGCATTTATAGCGAGGATGACTATCTATTCCTGTCATTTCCGTTAAGTTAATATCCCATACATTGGGATCACACTTTTGGGCTAAGGCAAGAGCCGCTACTGCTGTTGTTATCATTCTGTGGCTATCATCGTAGTAAGAAATTCCGTGATATTGGTCATTAATTTGTGCAAGTTGTTTACGGCGATCACTACGTAACAATCTCAAGAATTGATTAGGTGGGATAAGCTTGTGATCAATTGCCAAGGTAGAATAAAAAGGAGTGCACAAGGGCAAATCAGCTTGTGAATCGATAAATTCTAGTAGTCGCAGTTGAGCTAACCGCAATATCCTTCCACGGCAACCAAGGATAGCTAAACTGAGAATGGCAAATGCTGTTGATAGTGCTACATCATAAACTCCAAAAGAGTAATCATCGTTAATACTGGCTAGAATTTCTCCTAGCAGTTTTTGCTTTAGTTCTGTTGCTGACTCGTCTTGGTTCAAAGCAGAAGCTAATGCCCAGTCAACTAGATATGGATTGGCGAAGAAAAGTCCGCTTCTGGTTTCAAAGCCTGCTGCTAAATCATTGGTTGTGGTTTTAGTTGTTAGTCCTGCTTCTTTCCTCAAAGCTTTAACTAGACAGGTAGTAGCATAATCAGCTTGACACCAATGTCGATTCCGATCATTGACAAGCATTTTTCCTGGTTGCTCATCTTCAGAGGATAGCTGGGGACAGTAAGTGTGGGGAGGATGGGGGTGATAACTACTGCCATCCTCGGCGAAGATTTCTAAGGCTTCTACAGATTCAGGTTGATTAAAGCCTTGCAAAACAAGTACCGAATCAGTTGAGGTAATTAAACCATCTGTATCAAAAGACCAAAGACCGTCTTGACGCTTGTTCAGCAAAAAACTCTCTACTTTTTGGCGAATTGTTAAAATTGATGAATCTGTTGCAGCATTTAGTGCTTTAAGAACAAATCCAAGAGGAACCAAGTCTCCAAGAGGAAAAGATTTTACTGACAAAGGAGGCTGACATGTCATGGCCATTGACTGATGGCAGGCTTGATGACCAAGGTGAGCAGCCTTTTGGAAACAAAGATTTTTCCCCCAGGTTACTCGACTTTCTGAAGCTTTAATCAATCCTTGTTTTAGTTGAGAATCAATATTACCATGTTGCAAGAAAAATAAATTACAATTTCCCGTTCTGCTAAAATGGGCTAGTATCCCAGCATGAATATGGACTGGCAAACGATTTCTAAATTCGGCTATGTAGTAGGAACCTTCTTGATGACCCCCTAAAAACTTTACTCCTACTGCTCGGAGTAATTCGTAATCTTTTTGGGAAGGCTTTCCTTCAAAGATAGCCTTGGCTTCTCCATATTCCGAATTTATTTTCAGATGAAGTAAAACCGGGGGAAAAGGAGATTTTTCCCCCATTCCAAGACAATCAGCTTCATCAACTGAAAACATTGACACTTGACTAGAAAATCGCTCATGCAGTGAAGTTTCTGTGTTTCCGATAGACGAGACAAGATTACTGGATGAATCAATTAAGGTAGAACCCTCACAAGGAGCGAGAAAACCACCTTGACTAGTTAAAATAGCATGACTGTAGAGGTCTAATTTTGTATCTGTAGATAGAAAGAACATTTCTTTGACGGTTGCATCTTCAGTGAGATTTCGGATAGCAGACAAATTAAACAAAACCATCCAATCTAGAGAGGCGGGAAGTAAATGCCAAATTTTTGAAACTAACATTTTCAAACTCCTTATAACCTTTAAGTAACTAAGTTGAAAATTTTTTCTAAGCCCTAAGATTCTTCAAGGGGTGTGGTCAAAACCCGTTGGTGAAACAGGATCCCCCCCAGCCCCCCTTCAAAAGGGGGGAGCCGGGAAAGCCCCCCCTAAATCAAATTCAAGTACACGACGAAACTTTGGTGGACAATCTTTCCAGTTAACAGAATCCTTCAAAATCTCTTGTTTAATCAACTCAACTTCTGGAAGTTCAAGTTCGTTAACAAGTTTAACGAAATCAATGACAGTTGCATACCAGAGTAATGGCGTATCAGTCCTTCCTTCCACTAAAAATTGAGCTACTAGGTTTAAAAACTTCGACATGTCTTTGTTGACAAAAGCTTGTTTAACAAGCAACCAAAAATAGGAGTGTGGATGACAATAACAATCATTGTTAGTTTGTAACTGCAAATTAAACTGGACAATTTCCCATAGTTCCTGGGTTAGTTGACGGTTCTTTGTCACCAAGATTTTCGCTATTTCACAAGTTACTAAGGCAAATGTAGCAGCCATTAATTCTTGAGATTGACCCATTATGCGCTCTCGTCCCCAATCACCTGGAAAGGGTAATGTTTCTAAATTTCCTTCAAAGTAGCTTAGAAGCTCAGAGGCAAGTTCAATCGCTTTTTGATAATTCATATTTCCTGCTTCTAACTGTACAAGATTACACAGAAGCTGAATACGGCGTAGAAAAAAAATGTCGTATCCACATTCTTGTTCTAAGTACACGTAAGCCTCTAAAATTTTTAAAGTTCGGTTACGAGCTTTATCAAAATCACCAAGGCGACAATCAAGATAAGCTTCTGACCTTTCTAAGGCAGAAAGTAAAAGTAAACTCTTGGGGTGAGAAAGTTGCTCTAAATTAAATTTTGTTCGTGCTATCTTAAAGTATTTTTCTGCTTTTATTAAGTTTCCCTGGCGAGCAGCGTTCAATCCGTTAGTACGGATTATCTCAAACTTATTAAATAATTTTTGCTCAGTTGGAGAGAATAAGTTTTCAATAAAAGTTTGCCAATCTTCGTAAAATAAGGCAAAATAATCCGACGCTGGAGGTTCAAGGGGCTTGATAAATCCTTGTCGATAACTTGTTAGGGTATTTTGAATGAGTTCGCTATAAACGTTAGTAACAGATTGACATGACATAATACCTATTTCCCTTTTCTATTTGTTATATATTGGCCCTTTTAGTGTTTACTATTTCCTCAGAGCAACCGCAGGTTGCAGTTCGACTCCGCGGTCAAGCAGTATGACTATCAACTGTCCACTATCAACTGTCAACGGGTGCGGTCAAAAGTAGTTGCTGATGTTGCGGTAACGCCAGTGTTAGGTAAATCTGGAGTACCCCCTTGATCCCCCCCCTGTTTCCCCCCCACTGGGGGGGAAACAGGGGGGGACTTTCCCGGCTCCCCCCTTTTGAAGGGGGGCTGGGGGGGATCCTGTTTCACCAACGGGTTTTGACCACACCCACTGTCAACTGCTATAGATGAATAAGGCATATTGTGAAATGATTACTTAGGTTCTAATTTCTGACAATGAACCATTTTGAGAAAGCCAGCGATGACCAAACCACAAATAAGCCTTTGCTTGCAAAGGTTGATTGGGTTGATAAACAATCTTGATGTGATGGAAAAGTCTAACAATGGTACTCCTAAAATTAGGAGAATCCAATGTAAATGCTTCCCCAAAGTTGTCTTGCCAAAATTTTTGGTTATTTTTTTGTTCTGAACATCCAGACCAGTTTAAAATGTCCTTAGCTTGGGCTAAAGTACACAATTTATTTTTTACTAGGTAATCTTGAAACAACTTCCATTTGGGTGAATTTTTGGGTTGCTTATGCAAATAGCACTCCAAACCAATTTTGGGAAAGATTGTATCTTCAATGGCAAAATTTAATTTAATGTCATCAACCAGACTAGACAATTTAGACAAAAGAGAACTCAATTGATTGCCTGAATCTGACCAACCGATATTGTTCAAATACTCTAACATCTCCTCATTAGTAACGTCTTCGACACAAAGTCTGATCGCTTTTGATTCAGATTCTCTGGGCAGCATAACACCAATTTGAAATACTTCTCCATCAGACGGTAGGGATTGAAAGCAGGTTAACAATTGTTGTTTTACTTCTTTTGGTAAAGAATTGCTCAACAATAAACTAAGTGCTTCATCAGCAACCCATTTGGCTTCACCGGTAAGATTATTTTGATTATCTGAAAATAAGTTTTTTTCTTTCCTCTAATATTTTGGGGACCAAAAAATAAGCTTGGTTCTGGCACTTCTAAAGATTCTTCATCTAGATCGAATTCTAGCCAGATATTTTCTACATTTTCGTAAAGAGGAGATTGTGGATTAGCCCAGTGAGCCGAAAAGCTATGTACTTTTTTCCACACAGAACTAGTAGATGATAAGTTTACTAAAGTTTTAGAACTATCAACTAAAGTTTCTCTACCCTGATTCAAAGTTGCAAAAGCTACTAAAACATCCGTTCTAGGCTTAGATGAACCTAAATGACATTCAAAACCTGCATCTGAAACAATAGGGAGATTTGGTAGCAAATTGCCTATTTGACCAATCTGTGAAAAACCATCGGCAGAAATAAGATGGTCACTCAAATGAGAGCCAACAGTTTGTAGAACATTTTTCAGCGAGTTAGCCATTGTTCCTAATGCTTAAAGAAATTTAAATTAGAGTAAAAAAAAGTAGTAGGAACAATAGTAAATAATTATTGTTATTTAAAGCCATTATTTGCTCCTACTCCTCTCGAAAAATAGCTATTTTTGTAAGTAGTCGTGCAAAATTATTTGTATATAATTTTGACTCCCATTGTAGGGTGGGGGCGCTAAGAGCGGCGTGAAGCGGGGCGCAACGCACCGCAACTCACAAATACAAGCGACCGCATTGAGCGAATATCCAATTATCTTCGCCTAGGTACGCCACTTATCTACCAACCCGTTTTATTATCGCAATTTCCGTGATTGTTACAGCCCCAGCCCTCTCCTCCGGCTATTTCTTCTAATTGTTCAAGATCTAGTTCTTCACTATCATTTAGAGACTCAATCTCATTCGTGTCTTGAGGGACAATTTGATCAGCTTGTTTTTTTTCATTGTTTGGTTGTTCCATGGTTTAACTCCTGATTATTTACTAGTTATTGTGTTACCAACAAATAAATTAGTTGGCAGTGGTTTAAGAATGAAAGAACCCAAATATATTGGGAGAATCTTTATTCTTCATGAGTAAAAATTGCTGATTATTGGTCATATTTTTCTTGGTCTTTGGGCAAATCCACATAGATTGTGTAACTACTTGCACGTGTCATCGTTGCTAATTTTCCTTGGCTTGAATTAATGCTTGTTCTGATTTCCTTAGAGTATTCCAGAGAATTGGATTATTGTTTATTTCGAGTTTTCTTATTATCTTGGATTAATTCCCGACTTATTAAACGATAAAACTTTACCCTTGCTCTTCCTAGACTTTACTGTATTGCTTACAGTATTTCGTCTTTCGGCTAAAGTTATAAAACTATGCACGCAAAACTGGATCGCGAGTAAAAGCTAAGTCTTCTAACAAATATGCTGCCTGATTTTTATTATTAGCTTTGATAAAAGCTTGTTGAAGTAATTGGGAATTTTTTTGAAGATTCGGACAGTCTAAAAGTTGATCTACGGCTTTCCCAATAGTCTCGACAGTCATTTGAAAAGGCGAAATGCGTATGGATACTCCTGCACGCTGACAACGTTCTGCGATATCCTCGGTTCCACTCCCGTAAGGAATTGTCAAACTTGGTAACTTGTGAGTGATGGCACCAAGTACAGCAGTTGAATGACCACTGCAGATAACTGCTTTTGCCTTTGGTAATATTAATCCTTGTGGTATGTGTTTGCGAACAAAAAAGTTTTCTGGAATCTCACCTATTTCTCCATCCATACGTCCTACAGAAGCAATTACATGGACTGGACGATTCTTTAAAGCATTTACTAAATGTGGCCAAAAATTTGGATCTTCAAAAGAGCGACCAGGCTGCACATAAATTAGGGGTTTAGTTGAAGTATCAAATTTTTTTAACCAGCAGATTAACTCTGGAGCAAATAAGGGTGGTTCCCAAAGACAATCACCTACAAAATGAACCCGATCTGGTAATATATCTACATTACCTTCTAATTCGGGAACACTTCTTAGTAAGAAAAGATCTCCCAGTAAAGGAGTTTCTCTGTAGTCAGCAGAACTCGGAGATAGTTTTAATAATTCGCAAGCCTCGTTATAAAGTCGCATCATGTCTCCATATCGCCAAACCAATCGTTCTTCACTTTCTGTTTGAGGAGAACGCTCGAAAAGCGATTTACAGGCTGGATAGAGGTATGCAGCAAGACCTAGAATGGCAACAGGTATATTGCAAAGTCTGCGCGTAATAAATGGTCCCAGGGTTAGATGCTGACCTACTATCATATCTGGAGCAAGATTTTTAATAGCATATTCAATATGCTTAACTTGTATGGCAACTGCAAATGGTTTACCCCAGTTATAAACCCTAAAGCCTGGATTGTCTTGTTCACTACAGGTAACTAATTCAAAACCAGCTTTTTCGATGATTTTACCTAAGGTTGAACTAGTTAAAAAAAGAACTTCATGACCTCGCTGACGCAAAGTTTGAGCAATACCAATTGCTGGATAGATAAAACCATAGTTACTAAGTGAACAAAACAAAAATTTCATTTTTTGCTTCTCAATTTAAAAAGTAAATGGTAAATATGCTTTTTTACCATTTTTTGCCACAAGAACATAAAAAAATAAATAGTAGGAGCAATAGCAAAAAATTATTTTTATTTCAAGCTATCATTTGCTCCTACTACTCTCGAAAATTAACTATTCTAATATGAACCTAGGAGATATCTTCTAGGACTAATTAGATGGTGGATTAACAACAATTTTAGGCTTACACTTATTACAGCCCCAGCCCCCTCCGGCTACTTCTTCTAATTTTTCAAGATCTAGTTCTTCACTATCGTTTAGAGACTCAATCTCATTCGTGTCTTGAGGGACAATTTGATCGTTTTGTTTTTTGTCTTTGTCTTTGTTTTCCATGGTTTAACTCCTGATGATTTACTAGTTATTGTGTTACCAACAAATAAATTAGTTGGCAGTGGTTTAAGAATGAAAGAACCCAAATATGTTGGGAGAATCTTTATTCTTCATGAGTAAAAATTGCGGATTAGTGGTCATAATAATTGGGGTTTGTAGTAAAAGGTAAAGACGAAACTTCAAAAATTGGCAACTATTTAAGCGGTACAAAGTTTCTTGGGTTTGACAGGCGTTTCAATTTTGTTGACATAATCCCCATAGGCTTGAGCAGTATTAGCACGGAAGCGATTGCCAAAGCCATCACAATAGTTGGTATGAAACTTACCTTTCTGAGTCATTGCTAGAGCGGCACAACCACCGCCACAATAGAAGGCATAACGACACTTGCGACAAACTGGATTGGAGATTACTGTGCGATTGCGCCAAGTTTGATTTAATTCTTCGTTGAGAATGACTTCGCTGTCTTCAGTGATGTGTCCAATGCGAATTTTTTGATCCCCTGTTTTTTCCCAGCAAGCATAGATATCCCCAAAGGGATCCAAGACATACATCGTATTGTGCGCTCCACAAAAACTTGCCTCAAGATTTGGTAATGGGTTTTTTCTTTGCTCAAATATCTGTCTGACTCTAGCCATCAAACCGTCATCTGGACGATCTATTACTTTCATATTGGGATATTGTTGACGCATTTCATCTAATGCTTGATCTAACTCCCAAGAATTAAAGGTAGTTTTGATACTGGTTTTATCGTTTAATTCACTCGTAGTAACGGGAGCTGTATAGACAGAAAAATTCTGGTAGCTGTTCCATCCTCGTGCTATGATTTCCTCAGCTAACTCAGGGAGTTGGTGGATGTTATTGCGGTCAATATTCATCCGCACGCTTATCTGAACACCCAAGTCTAATGCCATTGTGAGATTGCTCGCAATCTTCTCAAATGAACCCCTACCATCGGCATAAATACGTCGCTGATCGTGTTCCCTAGGGGGACCATCGAGGGTAATTTGAAGAAAGGAAATTTTATCTGCTCCCAGTAAGTCTTGATAAGCTTCTAGTTCAGTTCCATTGGTAACAGCAGAAAAATTAGCTTTCCCTAGAGATAGGGCTTTATTAATGATGTATTCAACTGTAGGGCGACTTTCCGCTAACAAGGGTTCTCCGCCAAAAAAAGTAATATTGCGCGGTAAATCCATTTCTTCTGTCACCCCATGACCCCTCTCAATTTGAGGCATAGCAGCAAAAATCCGATCTACCATTTCTGGTTCCATAGTCTTAAGCAAGTGCTTAAAAGCAGGATTTGTCCGCATATGGTCTTGGAAACAATAGGGACAACGGAGATTACAGCTATAGGTTGGCATAAAAATATAACTAGGTGCCAAGCGAGAAGCGAGGTGATGCAGTTTTGTGGCCATCTCAACAAAAAATGCTTGTTCCTCTTCCACTGTCTTGTCGGTTAAATAGCCCCGTCGTTTGAGTAACTCAATAGTTGCTTGAGAAGGCGCAATAACTTCTCCTTCAATAGAAGGTTCTGGAGTCCAATCGCCGTAGAGCGGTTTTGGTGGTTTCTTGACTTCTAATGAACGTAAATAGGTCGCTACTCGTTGTGAAACTTTGTCGTAAGCCCCTGTATAGCCATGAACAAGAAGCATTTTTTCTCGATCTTCTGGCAAATCCACATAGATTGTGTAACTACTTGCACGTGTCATCATTGCTAATTTTCCTTGGCTTGAATTAATGCTTGTTCTGATTTCCTTAGAGTATTCCAGAGAATTGGATTATTATTTATTTCGAGTTTTCTTATTATCTTGGATTAATCCCCGACTTATTAAACGATAAAACTTCACCCTTGCTCTCCCTAGACTTTACTGTATCGCTTACAGTGTTTCGTCTTTCGGCTAATTTAACTAAATAATCAAAATAACCAGCGCTAACAATCTCTTCTACCTGTTGCTGATGTTGATGCTCATCAATCTCGAACTTAAGCTTTACCTCTAAGTGACACTCGTTTCCCTTAAGTTGCTGTACAGTTTGCACTTAAACCGTAGCTTCGGGCAGCTTTAAGAATATTAGAAGCTTTGCTACCATCCCGCGAGATACCGCATTTTTGACGCAGTTTCGATAGAGGGACAATGCGATTGTAGTAGCTAAGAATAATTCCCAGGGAAGCAGCACCGCATTCTACTGCCTCCATTTGTATAAGGGTGGGGGTGTGTACCCGATGGATGGTTTTTTGAATACCCCCTTCAACTGAGTTCAATTTACTTGTTTAAGTGTAAGTCAATAATTTAGCAGAGTTTGTAGTTTCTTTTTCCGGTTGTTTTAAAGCTATTTTTGTCTGATCGAATTCCATATAGAGAATGACTCGATTCGCATCTGACATATTAATTGCAAAATGCTCGTTTGAGGCATGAAAAATGATTGATTTTCCATTGCGTTCTTCCTCAAAATTACCGTTCACCCATAGATGATTTTTTCCGGCAACAACATCAATTCCCAAATGATAAGATAGTATATTTTCTTCGACATCTCCATGGGAATGAGGTGCAATAAAAGAAAGGGGTTTCATTAAAGAAAACCCGCACATCCTAATACCATGGAATCGAGACAGCAAACTTGCCGTGGTGGGAAATTTATGCTCTGCTTCTTGTGGAAACAAATCTTGAAAACATAAACCATATGTTAGCCAATTATAATTAGGTTCACTTGAATTAACTTGCCAAGAATATGTCCAACCATTATTACTCAATAGTTCATAGGCATATTCTTCGTAAGGAACACTATCTCGATGGAAGTCAAGTATTTTGTCATCAAGATTTAAATATTCCTCGCGAATGGCACGCCAATTTTTTTCAAACTCTTGGGTAAAATCAAACAATGCTGCGTTATAAAACATACGTCACCTCCAACAATAAGTATTTTTTGCAAGGTTGCTTTTAAATCGAGTTTGCTTAATTACTTTGTATATAGTTCTTGGTTTTTGTCATTTGTCATTGGTGAAATGACGAATAACGAATAACTAATCACTAATCACTAATCACAAGTGAATAACTACAGTTAAATATTAAGTTACTAACTTAGTGAATTAATATTTATTATTCAATTATCAATTAATAATTTAGAAGAGCAGCTAACTCTCTCAAAAGAAGTTAAATAAGACATCATACGTTTTTTTACAAAGCGAATCATAAGTTGATTGTCAAGCTTAACACGCCATACACCTTTAGGAATCTGAGCTTGCGCTTGAAGTCGTATTGCATTAACAAACAAAGCAATACCCCGACCCAACTTTTGTAAATCTTGTCTAACAAACATGCATTTGTAGTAAATAGTGTCCGATGCAATCCGGTTGGTTAACATCCATCCAACTACCAAACCTTGATAACGCAAACCTAGACTATTTAAGGCTTCAAAGTTTTCTTCGTTTTGAAAGGGATTTAATCCCTCTTCAAACCACGGTTCTGATTCATAGGTTTGCTGGATTAAAATGCGCTCTCGATCTGTAATTTCTGCCCAAGGAAAAATCATCATGTCGGGAGGAAGACGAAACTTCATCTGAAGCCAGGGAGCCTTCGCTATTGCATCCAAATTAGATTCACATACCATATCCCACGGTTGAGGCGCAGACCAGTTGCACCTTTGAAGCAGACGTTCTAGAGCTAACGCTGCTGGTTTACCCGTTTTATGAAACAATTTAGCTTTTGTACAACCTCGTTTATACAGCTCTTCCTCTAAACGGGTAAGTAAAGCTGTACCAATTTTCTGACCACGATAGGCCGGTGCCACAAAAATAGAAAGTATTTTAGCACAATTATCCTTTGGAAAAACTTCAGCCATAGCTAAACCAATAGGCTTATCTAAATTAGATACTCCAATCGCTACAGTAGTTCCATTTGGATCTAAATTTTGCAACCGACAACGAAACCGAGCAAATGTAAATGGAGAATAAAAAAATGCTGTTCCAAATTTATCAAGACGTGTCAATGTGTACATTAATCAATTCCTAGAGAAAAGCGAAGTTGAAAGCCCTCGCGCTTCAGTCGAAGGATAAAAACGAGTAAGAGAATTTATTCCCCTGTATCCCAAAATATGAGACGATCGGCTTAATGGTGCGAGTAGGAACAAGGTTTGTCCCATTGATTTTTTGCTAGTAGAGGTGAAATTCCTGCCAGTAAGAGACTGGGAGCTTTGTTCTCCAAAGACTAAGGCACTGCTCATGCAGGCAGCAAAGATAGTGATTTATTGCCCTCACTTGGGTAAAACCACTCTGAAAGCGAAGCCAACAATTTGAAAGTAAGCGCAACGTATGAAGTCAAAATTTGTAAATAAGTTAAAAGAAAAATAGTCGTTTTATTAATTTTTTTCTTTTAACCTTGAAACTTAAAACAGACAAAAAGCTGAGTCAAATGCGCTACGCGCAGGATGTCTGGTGTAGGGAAGAATAGCCCCTATCCCCCCCCCTACACCGAAGCAGCTTGGTCAACCAAAAACATTAGTCTATTGTCATGATTTAATTTTTAATCTTCTTCTTATCCTTTTCTTTACCAACTCCCGTTACAGCCTCTAACTCTTGTTCGGATAATTCTCGCTTAACGATAGCTTCTTGCATTGCCTTTTCTAGTTCCTGTTCTGTGAATTCATAGCCCTTTTCAGAGGCAATCTGAACTACGGTAGCTGAATCATCAGCAGCCTTGACACGTTCTTGCAAAGTTTTGTCACTTTGGAGTAATTCGTAAAACCCTTTTACTGATTCTATAGACATGATTTTCATTTACCGCTAAATAACATCAAACTCAATTGTTTGATGAGGAAGTGGGGCGGGTATTTATCACTTCCTTTTGGTTATATTAATAATATAACTAACCCTCTCGAATTTAACAAATACTTTTCTGTATTGGCTACAGTATTTTCTGATTTTTTATATCGTTCAATTAAACAATATAAATTACTAAAAAACTCTCAAGTTAAATAACCTAAGAGTTAAATCGCTCCTTTATATTGCTTTAAATATAAACTATAGCGCTTCGCGCTGGTGTCGTTATATAATACGTGAAGCTACAATTCTACTTCATTGGCGGCATCACCTTTGTACAAAGCGAAAAGGGCATTTTTCTGCACGAACTGTTAAAGGTTGCTATTTTTTATCAAAAAAACTTGGAGGATTATCACTTTTTTGGACAGTTTAAACAATGGCCAAAGGATAAAACGTCTTAAGTACCTAATCCACAACTTTGGTTTCTATCCTAAACTCAGGCACAAGTTCCAGTAGATTGGCTTCTAAATTATACTGTTCACAAACTAAGCTGATACGTGGCTGGGAACTTTCAACTTTACTAACTGAGTGTTCTAAATTGCCCCGAAAATAAAGCAAGGTATTTACTTGAGGCTTAATCTTATCAATTTGCTGTTCGCTTTTCCGAAGTACCAATTCTCCTCCCCTTAAATCAGGTGGTACTTTGACATAGAGAACGCTTACAATAGCTGGAACAGTTTTCGCTTTTGTATAGTGACAAATACTACAGTCTACATGTGACTCTACGCGAGTTCCTTTTTCTATGATTAAGGGATTAAGATAAAAGGCATTACAAGTAGAATTTAAAGCCGTTTGCAAATATCGATAGAGAAAAGGAAAGTGGTGTTTTACTCGCTCAATTCCCTGACGTTTAAAAACGACTGAAAAACCTCGAGTTCCAGTAAAGCTGTCACTTAATTGACTGGCTGCCAAATAGGGACTAGACAAAATTTGCTTTTCCAAATCTTTTAGATAGTCAAGGGGAAAAGCTTTTGATTTGAGAGAGTAGTATTTGTTCAGAACTATTTGCATTGTTATTTTTGATAAGTAATATAACTTAGAGACCGACAGCATAGGTAGGTGTGAATTGCCTAGGGTGCGGTCAAAAACAGTTGCATTTTAGATCGAATCTAAAAAAGAATGCTACAAATATAGAAGGAAAAAAATCATATTATTCAGCAAAGAAACCGGGTTTCTCCCATTATTTTCAAGTTTATTGCCAAAATTTTTGCAAGAAACCCGGTTTCTAACCCCAACCGTTAGTCTAAAATAGTCGCGGCTTACCCGCGATTCTTAGGCAGCCTATCCAGCTACCCCACGATTGACTTTCTACATATTTAGCTCCCAACAACTACTTTTGACCAAACTCAATTGCCTGGCTTACAACTAAAGTAAAACAAAAAATTAGTTGAGTTTTTAGACAGTAGATAGCTGTGGAGTTTCAGTAGCAATAGTTTCCTCACTATCGCTGTTACTGGTGGTCTTAGCTAGCCTGATAAGAGTATTGCCAATCTTCATCATAAAAGTTTTGCTTTGATGAGGTATAGCGCACTCGCTATCTGCTGGACTCCATTTTTCTATTTCATGATGCCGAACCTTCTCAAAAATATCTTTATAGGGAAATCTCAAATCTAAAGGCTCTTCTATTTGGGCTTTATGAGGTTTGACAATTCCATGAGTAGTTGGCACATATATTTTTTTAAAGCTACGATAGTAGCCACCCATATGGGCATAGTCCCATCCTTTGATTCCCTTGATAAAACCGTATAAACTTGAAGCGGCGATTGTAGTAAAGAAATTAGCCAAAGGATGTTGTCCTGGTCTGGCTTGAATAGTCTCTTCTGTAAAATCAAAGTGCCATTGGCAAACGCCATCGCCAAAAACTACTTCTAGCTGATAAATTACCTGCCATCGGCAATGCTCAATAAATAAGGAGTCTTTTTTTTCTGTAATAAATTTGGGAAGATTAGTACAGACTTCTTCCTCAATTGTCTTTCTCATCTCATCAAGATTATGATCATTAGAACTATCGTCGATAAGACTATTGTTCAAATTCACTGGGGAAAAATATAATTCATCTTGATCGTCTTCCAACTTTTTGACAAATTGAGACTTAGCTGGCATATAGCTAAATTCACCATTTTGGACAACAAGAACATCTCCTGGGTCAAGAGCAAAGACATTGTTTCTAATTTCTGGACAAACTATTTGAACATCTCTACAGTATTGTTCTCGCGTTACGGGAAAAACAACCTGATTCAGCCAAGATGACTCACTAACAAATTTGAAGCCATTGGCTCCAGGGGAAATCGCCTTTGGCTTAATTAAAGCGACTTGCTCTAATTCTTGGTTATATGAATAATAAGGAAAAGACAAACTTTCATTATCTTGGAAATTAGTTTCTAACATTGGTTGCCAGCTTGCCAATAAAAAATCAATCTCAGGATAGCGAGATTTTACAAATTGGATTGTTTTAAGGCCAACATCGGAGTCAACCTGATTCCAGAACACTCCAGATGGGTCAGCAAATAGCATTCCATATTCAGGTACACGGTTTTCCGAGCGGGTTGCAATTAAATGGGTAGAGCCAATCTTAACTTCACTCTCATCCTTTAAATAATAGATTTGGGAGTATCCTAATTTGCTGAGGCAAGTTTTTAAGAGTGGATCTTGAGGAATCAGGACATCGACATTTTTAGGAAGAGAGGCAAGGGAGCGAATGTCAAAGTGATCTAAATGCCGATGAGAAATAATTAGTACATCAAATTCGGGGATGCGATGGTGAATCACTTCTCGCTTGGGACATATATCTTCTATTCCTTCTGCATGGGGATCGAATAGCACAGGATCCATCAAGATATTGCAGTCTTCAGTTTCCACAAATATTGAAGCATGACCAATCATATGAATTCGCATAGTTCAACTCCGTTGTTTTCTCAATTTGAATAGTAAATAGTCGAAAGGGAATAAGAAAATTTGCTAATTATTCAAAACTCAGAATTTTTAAAAATATCTTTGATAGCAGCCCAATTACCTCCTGCTACTGCGTCTAATACTTCTTCAGATAACTCTTCTTCGGCAATTGCAGAAAATGGATTAATTGGTAATACCATCTTGATAGTTCCTAAAGCTTCCTCCATCGCGTGAATCTCTAGTCCTTCGGGAACTTCACAGCCAAACTCTTTGGCATATACCGCTTTAGGATTAGTAAATAATTCTCGTCGAAACTGTTCATCTTCCCAAGCCTTGATAATTAAACTGTTGAAAAATTCTGACCTTTTCTGTAACCCTTTAATTAGGGCTTGTTTAATTGCTAAATGATTGTTCTGAGAATTAGATGGAACTCCCGACTTATTAAACGATAAAACTTCACCCTTGCTCTTCCTAGACTTTACTGTATTGCTTACAGTGTTTCGTCTTTCGGCTAATTTAACTAAATAATCAAAATAACC
>JH610944.1 GCA_000252485.1 Prochloron didemni P4-Papua_New_Guinea
GGGGATCCTGTTTCACCAACGGGTTTTGACCACACCCTAGTCAATCAAACAGCGAAGACGTTGATTTCCCAACTGGATCAGCAATTGGCTCAACTCAGTTGAATTATAGACTCGCTTTGGACGAACCCAGAGAAATGGCAGTTACCGAGTGGGATTGACCATCTATTAAGGCTAATTCCCCCAAAGTTTGACCAGCACCCAAGGTGTCAAGAGAGATTTCTTTTCCATCGCAATCCCATTTATCAATCCGAATTTCACCGCTTTCAATTAGATAAAAAGCGGCTTCGGAATCCCCCTGCTGAAAAAGAACCTGACCATCTGTTAACTGCACCGGTTCCATCTTCTGAGACAGTTCCGAATCGGATAACAAAAAGTCTCGGATTAGATTAATTAAGTCCGTCATGTTAACTGATTATTTGATGCACGACGGTTTCTAACACTTGTGTCAAAGGATGTTGGGGATAGTTGAGAGCGAAAACCCCTCGGCTGCCTAACTCAATCATTTCTTCAGATAAAGGCAATGTTCCTGCAACTGGCAACTGATAAGCTTGCTCTAACTGTTGCTGTAAATCCTCCAGGTCTAGGGATTTAATTACTTTATTCATCAGCAACAACACCTTTGGTACTTTTAACTTACGAGCTAAATCTACCGTCACTGCTGTTCCTTGGAAGTCCTGTTGGTCGGGACGCATTACCAGCACCAGTACATCAGAGACGGTAATTGAGAGGAGAATTTCCTCATTCAGACCAGGGTGGGTATCAACAAACAGATAGTCTAAGTTCAAACCCTCGATTAAATCTTGAAAGCCCGTCGCCAGAAGTCTGACGTCATAACCTTCTCGCAGCACTCGACCAATTTCGGCAGGTTTCATACTGGCGGGAATTAGGGAGAGAAAGCTACCTGGGGCTGGCTCTTTAAAGACTGAGGTCACATCGTAATGAGCCTCAAAAATTTTGCAGCGACTCCAAAGATAATCATTGAGGGAGTTACTTATATTTTTCTCATCGAAGCCAAACAGAACGTAAATTCCTGGGTTTTGTACGTCAGCATCGAGAATACCAACTCGCTTACCCATACCAGCGGCGATCGCCGCTAAACTGGCGGTTATATTGGTTTTTCCCGTTCCTCCTCGATAGGAATGAATTGAAATAATTTTGGACATATTATAGCAGTTGATAGTTGATAGTGGACAGTTGATAGTTATACTGCAACCTGCCGGTTGCTTTCAGGGAATACTAAACACGTTCATAGGCTGGATACATAGATGTACCTCATGAGGGAGAGAAACGCTATAATACTCCAGAAATTAGGTCATTACCAAAAAGCTCTATTAACTGTTAAATTCCAACAAAATTTGGATTAGCCAATTGTTTTTCTGGTTGCCAATTGTTATCTTTCAGTACGTGAAGGCGATTTAGCATCCATTTAAAGCGAGAACCAGCCAAATTCAACTTATCTAAGCTGTCTAAATTCAGTTCATCTTCATAACTAAAAGACTCTTCTAAAGTTTGACCGCTACTATAGAAACCTCTACCATAGCCGAGTCGGTTGATCGTATCTCGAAATCTCTCAGCAGCCAAAGTGGCTACTACTTCCTCAAACCGAGCCGCCCAACCTAAATCTTGTTGTAGTTTAAGCTTTAGCGATCGCCCTGGAATTGCCAGTACCAGAGAATCTTCAACAGCACCCACGCTGGTGGAAGCCAGCCTCCTATCGCCAAAAGGCATTTCGCCAATAAACTCTCCTGGTCGTAAAGTAGCAATTTCTTTGCCTAAACTTCCAGTTGTGCTAGTTCCGAGAGCAGCAAAAGCTATGTCTAAAGGATTGACTGCTTGTTCGGCGATGGTCACTTTGACTAGTCCATTCAACAGTAGATAAAGGGTTTCTGCTGGTCTACCCTCTTGAAGTAAAATACTACCTGCTTTAAACTGCTGACAGCTTCCGTTGGTAATCATCCAATCAATGTCGCTATCATGGAGTCGCCCAAAAGCAAATAAAACATCTCGACTTTGAGTTGATGTTGAATTTAACCTAGTTGTCCGAAGCTGTGGCGTTAAATTCAACAACCGCTCCGTAAGCAAGAGCGCTATTCCGCGATAAAGTCTGGCGGCAAAACCAATATCTTGCTCCAGTTTAGCCTTTAATTGCTCTTGAGAAATCATCAGTACCTCAGATGGCTGCTTAGTCCTAACATTAGTTGGAGCTGCTCTACTGTTAATCAGCAGTTCCTCTCCAGCAATATCGCCACTTTTTAGTTCGATAATTTCACGTTCTAAAGTTGGTTTGTCTTCCAGAGCAGCAAAAGCTCGATTGAGAGGGTTGTCACCACTTTGAGATACTGAAATCGTCACGCTACCGTCAATTAGCAAATAAAAGGCTGAATTCTCTTGACCAGCTTTAATCAACAGGCGATCTGCATCTACCTTTTGCCTTTTACCCGTAGCCATCAGCCAATCAATATCGCTATTACTAAGTTCTTGTAAAAGAGTTTGACTCATTCTAATTATTCTGTTTGGATTCTACAATTTCCGCCTCTATTGATTCAAGGCTTTTCTGTATGGCATAGAGTTTTAGATTTTCTGACTCTACTTCATCGCCTCATTTCCAATCGCTGCAAAAGCCTTAACAATGAATTTTCATCTAATTCTTTCAGGCTCGTAGTTATAACTCTAATTGTGTCTACATAGCCCAAATAGATTTCATACTTTTGTCGTCTATCGGCAGGAATTTTGTCAAAGGCAACCCCTTTTCCCCAACGATGAATGGTATTTGGTTTGATTTTTAAAATTCTGGCAAGTAAGTTAATACATTGCTCTCGATAACCATGTTCGGACTCCATTGCTAAAACCTGTTCTTCTGTGAAACGAGGTCTACCGTATTCATTCATGGCTTCCCAACCAAACCAACGACGGCAAAATCTTCTGGGATGTATACCTTGCTTGTCACTAATACTAGTTTTTAAAATCTTGCCAGTCAAATTAACTAATTGATTTTTTCTATTTTTCAGGTCAGAAGATGACGCTCTCTGAGAATGAATCTTAGTTTCAGCGCTCGCTACTAATTTGATTGGGTTAGAGTTGTTTGAAGCATTGTATTTTGTGTATGTCATGAGATTAGATTCCTCGGTGATTAAGGGCTCTAAGCACTACCAAGTCTCTATCAAAAATAAATTTGCTGTAGTCTGCCATCTCATCCAGTCCTAGGAAGTTGAGACAAAGTTCAACCGCTAACTACACTGCTGTTCTAACTAGCAACTTTTTCCACTGCACCGTCATTGATGTTCACCTCCTGACACAGTTGCAGTTCTCATTAATTAAATCCATTTTACACAAATTCAAGGGAGTCTCTTGGCTGATTTATTAAATAATTATAACATTCATCTTTCTTTCGGTCTTTCAGGATTAAGCGATCGTCTGTCTGAGTTAAGCTCTCATGGGTCGAGAAACTTTCTGGTTGTACCTCAGTTGCAACTCGTTCAGAATGAGAAACTCTCCTAAGTCGGGACTATATGCCTTAACTAAAACGTCACTTTCTCTGGCAACCCACTGGAACTCGGAGGAAATAATCTGGAGAACTTTTAGTCCAGACCTGCCCATCAACCACTGTATCCATCTATCTGGTGCGAGACTTATAAGTCTCTTGGTTCTTTTCTAGTTGTAGGGGATTAATCGCACGGAAAGGTGTTTCC
>JH610945.1 GCA_000252485.1 Prochloron didemni P4-Papua_New_Guinea
AGAGCATTCGCCACTAAATCCAAGTTTTCAGCTGCAAAATAGCGCTGTAATTTGTAAACTAAAAACTTGCAAATATTGGTGTGTAAGTGTGTGGATGCTGGCATAGGTATTAGTTTTCCTTTGACTAACTCGTATCTAACATCTGGTTCCACCACATATTCAAGATATTCTTGGAAAGTCAACAGATGTTCAATTTTAGGAGGTTCATCTACCGTTACTTCGGTTGCTTTCTTGACAGCTTGAATCATTGTTTAACCTCTCTCCTGTTCCCTGACTTGACTATTTTCTCGACACTACTTATTCTTCTAATGAGAGTTCAGGGGCACAATCGGAACAAAAATTTAGAATTGACTAAAAATACCGGTGATACCCGAGCGCTTAATATGTGAAATAGAGGTATCCACTCTACCCCAGTGGATTCCATTGCAACAGTAGTAACCCCACCTGAGGTGAACCAATCTCCTTTGCGATTAAATCTGGTGTTGTGCTTCCATTAGCCTGAATATTAGTGGATTCAGTACTAGATGAAGGAACACAAGCCCAATGTTCCCTAGAACCTAAGTCAATCCCAGCAGCATGGGGATTAATTACACTAAGTTCAGATTGTTTACTTTTTTCAGATGGCTTTTTTTTAGAAGGTTTGCTCATTTTTTCTCTTTCTATGTGGTTAAATAGTTCGTGTTTTATTAAAATGAAGGATGGTAAATTTTTCCACTCTCTCCAACTTGCAGAGAGGGTCGTCGAACTGCGGGATAACAATCTTACGATTTTTTCACCAATAAATTTGTCCACTTTCCCCCTAACCAAGCGGATATTACGGGCTGGACATTAGCAAAGAAAGTTAATCCGGTTGTGTCTGAAACACCTCCTGGGACTACAATAGCACAAAATCCGACCTGCGCAAGGCGAACAGGGAGAGTTTCTCATTTTTTGCTATGATTTCGTGATTATCATGATGACTATGATTCTGTGGAATTGAAAAGTCATAGTACTCATTGAATCAAAAAAATCATAGTCTTTTTTATTTGGGGGCGTGGAACGTACCTCAGTAGCTATCAACGGTCAACTTCTGGATAAAGCATTTGGTGCCTTGCGCCCCAGCTTCGCGCCGGGAAAGCGCGGGCTCTTCGCAGATGCCTGCGCGTGCTGCGGAGCAGATCGCTTCGCGAGCGCACCCTACTCTATCAAAAACCAACAACCAATAACCAGAAACCGGGTTTCTCCTATTATTTTAAGGATTAATGCTAAAATCTTGGAAAGAAACCCGGTTTCTCAATCCACGGAATAACCTCAATTTATACTACGATGCAATAAACTATTTGTAGAAAAAATTTTCCTATTTCATATAACCAACAACAAACAACAAACAACAAACAACAACCAACAAACAACCAACAACCAACAACCAACAACCAACTACACATTAAAGCGAAATAGGAGTACATCACCTTCCTGCACTACATATTCCTTCCCTTCAGAACGTACTAAACCTTTCTCCTTCGCCGCCGTCATAGAACCAGAGGAAACTAAATCTTGATAGGCGATAGTTTCCGCCCGAATAAAACCTCGCTCAAAATCTGTATGAATCACTCCTGCAGCTTGAGGGGCTTTCATTCCCTGGCGAATAGTCCAAGCGCGACTTTCTGTAGGACCGGTTGTCAAATAAGTACGCAACCCCAGTAACTTATAGGTAGCTTTAATTAAAGAAGTCAGTCCTCCTTCTTCTACTCCCAAAGCTGCCAAAAAGTCAACTTTCTCTTCTGGGGACAATTCTACTAATTCCGATTCTACTTGAGCGGAAACAATAATTACTTCAGCTTTTTCTGCAACTGCAATTTCCTTCACTTGTTCTACCCACTCATTACCCCCAGCTAAATCATCTTCCGACACATTGGCTGCATAGATAACAGGTTTATTGGTGAGCAAACCCAAGGGAGAAATTAATTCCAATTCTTCCGGGCTTAAGTCAGCTTGTCTTATAGCTTGACCTTCATTTAAGACAGCGCTTAACTTGTCTAGCAATTCCAATTCTACTTTGGCATCTTTATTGGTCTTCGCCTGCTTGCGGACTCGCTCGATCCTCCGTTCTATTTGGCTTAAATCCGCCAATGCCAATTCTAAATTAATTACTTCAATATCCCGCACCGGATCCACAGAACCGGAAACGTGGATAATATCCTCGCTATGGAAACAGCGCACTACGTGGACGATGGCATCTACTTCCCGAATATTAGCCAGGAATTGATTGCCCAATCCTTCTCCTTTACTAGCGCCTTTAACTAAGCCGGCAATATCCACAAATTCCATGCGAGTGGGAACGATTTTGGCGGATTGGGAAATTTTCGCCAGTACTTCCAACCGCTCATCCGGTACTGGTACTACCCCTACATTGGGTTCGATGGTACAAAAGGGGAAATTGGCCGCTTCCGCAGAGGCATTAGCTACGAGGGCATTAAATAAGGTAGATTTCCCCACGTTGGGCAGTCCCACAATTCCGGCTCTGAGCATGGATTAAAATAACAATTGTTTTACATCAAAAATATAACTGTTCTTGACTCTCCCGGTTTTAAACAGATATAGGACTTACGCAAAATTTGTTCTAAGTCACTATGGGTATTGTGGTGCGTTGCGCCCAGCTTCGCGCCGCTCTTAGCGCCCGCACCCTACCTTGACTCTAGAAGCTCTAAACAGACATTGACTTGCTAGCAGTCGCCGGTGCTATTTTCGTGCTATACCTATGTCATAGATACTTTTCTATTTCCAGATTGCCTCTCTTTGGCTCAATAATTATGCTTTGGCCTTACGCAACTCCTGGCATTCCTGATCACCTATTCGAGCGATTGCCAGGTATTCCCCTCAGTAAGCGAGAAGTGCGCTTACTGCTCATTTCTGCCCTGCGGATGAAACCAAACTCGGTCTTCTGGGATATTGGTGCTGGTACTGGTACTATTCCCATTGAAATAGGCTTGCTCTGTCCAGAAGCTCGGATTATCGCTGTGGAAAGAGATGAGGAAGTGGCCTCTTTGATTCGCCTCAACTGCTCTCGTTTCGGGGTTAAGTGCATTGAAGTGTTGGAAGGAATCGCTCCAGATTGCCTGGAACAACTCAAACCCAAGCCCGATCGCGTCTGTTTGGAAGGGGGAAAGAAGGTTAAAGATATCTTAAAGAAAGTTTGGCAATACTTGCAACCGGAAGGTCGCATCGTGGCTACTGCGGCTAATCTGGAAAGTCTTTATGCCATCTCGGAAGGGTTGGCAGAGTTGCAGGCTCGCAATGTAGAGGTGGTGCAGTCGGCGGTGAATCGCTTAGAAACTAGAGGTATCAATCAAACCTTTGCTGCGGTAAATCCCATGTTCATTCTCAGTGGGGAAAAACTATAAAGTAAAGTATAAAGTATAATTAATTAATTGTTAAATTGCATTTAACATGGTAATAATCCTTGATTAGAAAAGCATATATATGTCTTGGACTCGAATTATTAGTGCCATAGTGGCCCTCGCCGTTGCTTCTGGAGCGATTATTTTGGGAGGATGGTACTTCACTGTAACTATTGCCGTTATGGTTTTCCTGGCATTAGAAGAATATTTTCGCTTGGTTCGTGCTAAAGGCATTGCTCCTGCAGCGAAAACCACTACAGTTGTGTCTCTATTGCTCATTTTTACAGCAGCAATCGAGCCTTCCTTCACCGATGCTCTTTTCCCTTTAGCAGGGGCTTCTATTTGTTTTTATTTGCTGTTTCAGCCTCAATTGGCTAGTATTGCCGATATCTCCACTTCTATTTTGGGACTGTTTTATGCAGGCTATCTCCCCAGTTATTGGATCAAACTGCGAGTCAGTTTACCGGAAAGTATTCCTGCTATTCCTGAAGTTACAGTGGCGAGCAATAATTTGTCCGCCATCGCCGATTTGCTCGATCCTTGGCTAAATATTCATAGTTTTTCCCCGGCTTTTGCTTTAACTTTGCTGGCCTTTAGTTGTATTTGGGCTGCAGATATTGGTGCTTATTTCTTCGGTAAATTTTTCGGTCAGACTCCACTTTCTCAAATTAGTCCGAAAAAGACATTAGAAGGCGCTCTCTTTGGCATTTCTGCTAGTGCTGTAGTAGGAGGGATTTGGGCTTGGTATTTAGCTTGGCCCCATGGGGAAATTGCTGGACCATTATTAGGTTCCCTCATTGGTATTGTGAGTATTTTGGGGGATTTGACAGAATCCATGATAAAAAGAGATGCGGGAGTCAAAGACTCGGGACAGTTAATTCCCGGACATGGGGGGATTCTCGATCGCACTGATAGTTACGTTTTCACTGCTCCTTTAGTCTATTATTTTATTACTTTGATTTTGCCTTATTTTTAACAATTAACAATTAACAATTAACAATTAACAATCTCTCAATTAAGAGGTTGATCAGAAAAATGCCCATGTTAATTTACGTTGCCCCCTAAATCCCCCAATACTGAGGGACTTTGATGACCCCCCCCCTTGCCCCCCCTTGGTCCCCCCCACTGGGGGAAAACAGGGGGGTTAGGGGGCTAGACAAATTATAGGTACGATCTAAACGGACATGATATAAAAAGCTAATTGAGTGGAGACCCGAAGGGTCGTCTCTACTCCCTCTTCCCTCTTCCCTCTTTCCTGGGAAACACCACACCCGTCTAAGAACAATCTTTTAAGTCCAAAGATTTGCGATTGAAGTCCTCAACAGGAACGAACTCTAAACCTTTGTTGTTAGACTTCTTCTGGACTTTGACTAAGGTTGCTGGAGGATTCTGGCGATCTCCTTTGTTGGGGCAAAACTCAATTACTCCAGTTACTCCATTGACTTGAAAATCAGAAGCTTTTAATTGTTGCTGCGTACCTTCACGAGTGGGTTTTTCTTGTCTTGCCATTGCTTCCATTAAAGTCATGGTGGCATCGTAAGATAAAGCTGTACGAGCATTAATTGGGGCTTGCCATAACTTCTGAGCATCTGAAGAAAATGTTTCGTTAAAATTTCGATGCCAAGCAGTATAAGTTACAACTTTTTCAAAAAGCTTTGCGTCTCCAGTATCAAGAGTTTTAGGTGAGTAAATTGGCGATCCAGTAGCAATCCAATTACCACCTTTATTTGCTTTAATTATCTCAAGAGCATTATCACGGGAACTAGTAACTTGACCATCTGGCAATAAAACAATAGCTGTGTCATCCCTTATTCTCTGGATAGCATCCTCTGGGTTGAAGTTCTCCTGAGATAAATTATCATTGGTTGTTGCTATTGTTCCTCCCTTGTTTTCAAACCTCGTTTTAAATCGATCATAAAGAGAGCTAGCATATGGAGATTGAGTATTATAGAAGACTGCTGCTTTTTTTTGACCCATTTGAATCAAATAGGTAACTAAAGACTCAGCTTCAAAGTCAGTATTCCCTAAAACTCGAAAGAAAAAATCTCTAGGTCTTTCTGTTAGGTCTTTGGTAGTAGTTCCATAAGATATTAAAACTAGCTCATTGCCGTTATAAATATCTACACTTGCCATAGTCATATCGCTGGTATAACTGCCAACTATACCTAGAATATCCTCTTCCTTAGAGAGTACCTCCGCTCTCTTTTCACTCTCTTGCTCAACATTGAAATCATCTGCTATAATAACTTGGAGTCCAAAATCTTTATTTTCTTGCTCTGAGGGAAGGTGTTTACCGGGAAAATTCTCAGGAAGTTCATCGCCATCAAAAAGTCCTAAGTTAATTTGAGTCTGAGCATGAGCAACTCCTCGTAGTATTTCTTTGGCTAAATCTGTGTTCTTGACAGTTCCATCTTCGTTTTTTAAGATAGGAACAAGAACAGCAATGGTGTAGTATTTTGCTTTTTTTGCTTGGAGTAGAGCATTATTCAGGTAAATTAGAGTTTCCGTATCTTTCGATTTTTCCCAGGATTTCTGGAAATATTTAACGGCTTCTTGATACTTACCTTTGCTAAATAAATCAACTCCTTGTTTCTTATTCCAGGGAGGGTTGTTCTTGTCCAGGATTTCTTCTCCACAACTTATAAAATCTCCTGTTGAGGAACAAATTGACGACAGTGTAACTTTCCGCCCAGATTGATTTATTCTGAAAGTTTTGATAAGATTAGGAGCTACAAATAATACCAACGCTAATAATCCTAACGATAAAAAAACAATTCTCCCATTAGCCCAAAAATTGTTTAGATCTAAAATTAATGGAAGCAACCAGTGCTGTGAATTATTGTTCGGAGCTTCTGAGGAATCAGAAGCATTTAGAGTTTCTGAGGCGTTATAAGTATTCAGAGCTTCCAATGCCTCAGAAGCATTCTGATAGCGCTGTTGATAATTGTATTTCACCATTTTGTTTAAAACATCTGCAAGAGAATCCCTCACCTTTGCTCGATCGCGCCAGATAACTTCCATGTCCGAATTTCTTTGCAAACGTCTAGGCTTTACACCAGTAAGAGCTTGAATAGCTATCATACCTACTGCATAGACATCGCTGGATAGTTTGGGATGTCCATGATTTTGCTCGCTGGGCGTATAGCCAGGAGTACCAATAGGAACCGTTGTGGTTTGTCCCTGAGAATTGTTAGATAGGCTACTGATTTCCTTGACTGCGCCAAAATCAATTAGTATTAGTTTATTATCTTGTTTCCGTCGCATAATATTGGACGGTTTGAGATCTCGATGAATGACATCTTCTTGATGAACAAATTCCAAAACTTCTAATATTTCTGTCAAAAGTTGCACAACTTGCCTCTCACTCCAAGTTTTCTCTGGAACAATTTCTTGACTCAAGTCCTGTCCTTCTACAAATTCTTGCACCAGATAAAATTCCCCTCCTTCTTCAAAATGAGCGTACAAACGAGGAATTTGGTCATGTTCACCAAGACGATGAAGAATTTCTGCTTCCTTATCGAATAGTCTTTTTGCTATGGAAATGTTAGTAATGTCTTCTTGTTGTTTCAGATGTTTAACTACACAGTCGCGATCGCGGCAATCAAGATCTTGAGCTAAGTAAGTATCTCCAAATCCACCGTGGCCTAATTTTTTGATAATTCTGTAACGGTTGCGGAGGGTTCTACCAATCAGTGACATTTTGCTTTTCTATTTTGTTATATAAGTTAGGACTTACGCAGAAACCGGGTTTCTCTACGAAAAATCTTGATTTGAGCCGTTCGATCCAGGTCAGAAACCCGGAATAAGAGAGCTATTTGCGTAAGTCCTATAAGTATAATGCTATCATATTTACATGTCAAGTTTAGTTGGTTACAAATTTGTAATAATTGATCTACCCTAAGAGTAATTCAGATTAAAAGAAAGCAAATTATGGCTCAGACAACAGATGCCATTAAGATTCTTGAGAACATGATTGGGGGCGATCGCGAATTGCGCCAGATGTGCGAACAGGCAACTTTGAACGCCCATGTAGCAGAGTTAATTTACAATGCTGGTACTGAGGCGGGACTGAGCCAAAAATAACTGGCTGAGGCGATCAGTACGTACAATATGGAATATTGTATTTCTTTAATGGTAAAGACATCGCGGTACTATAGCAATGAGCAATGAACAATTAACAATGAAAAATTGCGAGTTTTGATAAGAAAAATGCCCCTTTCGCTTTGTACAAAGGTGATGCAGCAGATGCAGCACTTTTATAGACAAAATGTAGCATGTAACGACACTTTAGGAGCGAAGCGCTATAGGTCATTCTATTGTTAAAAAGACCTCCACTGTGCCGAAGAAAGATATTGACAGGACTTACGCAGCAACCCTATTAGTAGGGTGCGTTCGTAACGCACCACACTACCCCTAGTGTCTTCAACCAAATTTTGCGTAAGTCCTGATTGAGTTAGCAATTAAAAGAAAGAAGAAGTTCGAGCAGAACCCGAAACAATACACTTATAAAGGAGAGGTAGTAGATTATGGCTCAGACAACAGATGCCATTAAGATTCTTGAGAACATGATTGGGGGCGATCGCGAACTGTGGCAGATGTGCGAACAGGCAACTTTGAACGCTGATGTAGCAGAGTTAATTTACAATGCTCGTACTGAAGCGGGACTGAGCCAGAAAGAACTGGCTGAGATGATTAATACTACTGAATCGGTAATTTCTAGTTTAGAGGATGGAGATTATGAGGGAAATTCTTTGTTAATGTTGAGTCCTATAGCTAAAGTTCTCAATCGCGAAGTAAAGATAGATCTTGTTGCTGGAAAGTCCCCCTTCGGCAAGGGGGATTTAGGGGGATAGAAACTATTTGTAGCCAACATTCTTGTATTTGGTATTAGTAGGTTGGCGATTACGATCGTCCAAGCCAACACAAAGTCCCTGGTCTGTTGGGCGTTGCCCTGCCCTTCGACTTCCCTTCGACTTCGCTCAGGGCAAGCGCTCAGGGACCGCGTAGCCGAAGGGTTTCGTTACCTCAACCCAACCTACAATGTATTCTACCCCTAGTGTCTTCAACCAAATTTTGCGTAAGTCCTGATTGAGTTAGCAATTAAAAGAAAGAAGAAGTTCGAGCAGAACCCGAAACAATACACTTATAAAGGAGAGGTAGTAGATTATGGCTAAGACAACAGATGCCATTAAGATTCTTGAGAACATGATTGGGGACGATCGCGAACTGTGGCAGATGTGCGAACAGGCAACTTTGAACGCTGATGTAGCAGAGTTAATTTACGATGCTGGTACTGAGGCGGGACTGAGCCAGAAAGAACTGGCTGAGATGATTAATACTACTGAATCGGTAATTTCTAGTTTAGAGGATGGAGATTATGAGGGAAATTCTTTGTTAATGTTGAGTCCTATAGCTAAAGTTCTCAATCGCGAAGTAAAGATAGATCTTGTTCCTGGAAAGTCCCCTGCCCCCCTTTTTAAGGGGGGATCAAGGGGGGGATCGAAGGGGGATTTAGGGGGTAGGTTTGTAGCAAACATTCTTGTATTTGGTATTAGTAGGTTGGCTTGGACGATAGCGAAACCCTTCGACTAACAACACAAAGCGCTTGGATTAGCAGCCAAGAAACCGGGTTTCTTCTATTGTTTTAAGGATTAATGCTAAAATTTTGGAAAGAAACCCGGTTTCTCAACCTACGGAATAACCTGAATCTATACTACGATGCAACGCTACTATTTGTAGCAAAAATTTTTGTATTTCATATTAATATTGAGTCCTATCGCTAAGGTTCTCAATCGCGAAGTAAAGATAGATCTTGTTCCTGGAAAGTCCCCTGCCCCCCTTTTTAAGGGGGGATCAAGGGGGGATCGAAGGGGGATTTAGGGGGTAGGTTTGTAGCCAACATTCTTGTATTTGGTATTAGTAGGTTGGCGATTACGATAGCGAAACCCAACACAAAGTCCCTGGTCTGTTGGGCGTTGCCCTGCCCTTCGACTTCCCTTCGACTTCGCTCAGGGCAAGCGCTCAGGGACCGCGTAGCCGAAGGGTTTCGTTACCTCAACCCAACCTACAATCCATTCTTCTATCTTATCTTAAAAGTCCCCCTTTGATAAGGGGGATTTAGGGGGATAGAAACTATTTCTTATAATTGATGAAACTAGCAGTTACTGCGAGAAAAAATAACATCGGTGTCAGCCAATCTCCCCATTTTACGTACCAAGTTTGGCTCTTTCTCCTATAGATAGTATCTGCATGTAACTGATATTTATTAATCTGGGAAATCCAAACAGTTTTTCCTCGAGGATTGATAATAGCAGAATAACCAGTATTAGTAGCTCTTGCTGCCCAGCGATCGCTTTCTACAGCTCGCATCACATCCTGAGCGTGATGTTGTGCGGGCATAGTATTGCTATAATGGGCGTTATTAGCAGCAGTAAGAATAAATTCTCCCCCAGCAGCAGTTTGACGGCGGAAATGTTCGGCAAAGGCAGATTCGTAGCAAATACCTACGATTGCTTCACCAAAAGGAGTAGACAATACTTGCTCTTTTTCTCCTTTAATTAAATGAGCATCTAAGGGGGAAAGTCTGTCGATGAAACTGCCGAAAAATTCCTCAAAGGGAATGTATTCTCCTAAAGGAACTAGTTTGACTTTGTCATAGCGACTCAAGGTTTCTCCAGTACTACTGATAGTAAAAAGACTGTTAGTATAGTTGGGAGAAATTTCTCCCTTACTATTGCCAAATGCTCCTAGCCAAGCAGGTACTCCCAATTCTAGAATTGCTTGATAAAAGGAAGCGTTTGTATCTACTAAATATTGCCAAGCAAAGGGCAATGCAGTTTCTGGAGTTAGAACTACATCTACCCCAGAAGTTGCTAAAGTTTGGTAACCTGTAGTATACCTTTCTATGGCTTGGCGAAAACCTGCAGGATAAAGCTTGATTTCGTTGGGAATATTGCCTTGAATAATACCTACTTGAATGGCATTTTCTTGTACAGTCTCTACCGGACGATTGTATAAACTCAATCCAATACTATGGAAACCGATTAATAATAGCAAGGCGATGGCATAAAATAGTTTACGCACTGCCAGCACGAGGAAACCTTCCCCGATTAAACCATTCACTGCTACAATTGCTGCGGTAACGGTACTTGGTCCCGATAGTTGACTCCATTGCAATATGGCCAGGTTGTGAGGACTCTGAGTATAGGATAGTCCACTCCACCACAACGGTCCCCCACTCCAAATACTTTCCAAACAGCACCAAAGAGCAACACCCATGAGAACTCTAGTAAAAGAAGAGGAAAAAGAAGCAGAAATGGGAATGAATTTCATTCTCATTATGCCAGCCCAAGCCACAACTATAGCCGCACCCCAAAGAGTAATGAAGAGCCAACAGAAGAAGGCAATGGCCAAACTTGCCAACCAAGGAACCCCCATCCAAGTCATGGGGTGAATCCCTGTTATCCAAAACAAAGCTAAACCGTGATAACCCAATCCCCAAGCTAAAGCTATAAGAAGAGAGTTGGAATAGTTGGACTCTTTTTGATCGTTAATTAAGACCCAAAGAGGAGCTAAAGCGACCCAAGCTAAACACCAAGTTTCTACTGGTGCGGTGGTCAGTCCCATGAGGATACCACTAATCAAAGCTACGGCAATTTTCATCTTATCAATTAACAATTAACAATTAACAATTATCAATTCTCCACTATTTTAGAGGTAAAATAACCTTGACTGTGGTTTCTTTTTCTGGGATACTCTCAATAGTTAAACTTCCTCCAGAGAATTCAATTATCCGCTGGCAAATAGTCAAGCCTAAACCGGAACCTTGCTGTTCGTAAATTTCCCGCTTAAACTGTATGTAAGCTCCTACTCTTTTAATTTCCTCTGGGGTCATTCCTCGACCGCGATCGCTAATTTCCAAAATAAACTCCTCTCCCTGAGTTCCACTTTTCACCTGTACTGGGGTTCCCACTTCAGAATATTTAAAGGCATTATCCACTAGTTCTTCCGTTATTTTCATCAACCATCTTTCCTCTAAAAATATAGTTGCTTCTTCTAATTGTAATTCTAAGTCTTCCTCTCGTTTCCAGCCACGAGCTTTTTTTTTCAGCTATGGTAGAAATTACGATTTGGCTGCTCCTTACTTCTCCTATTAGTATCTTTTGGATTTCAGCAGGCTCTGCTGCTACTAATTCTAACTTAGCATAGAGTAAAAAGTTTTGAATTAAATCTTGCAAGCGTTGGGCAGAAACTTTGATATTCTGTCCTATTTCTTTAATTTCTGCCCTTTCTATAGAATCCCAAAATCCTAGCAGTAATTCTGCTGACATGGTAATTCCATTTAAAGGAGTGCGCAGTTCGTGAGGTAAAGCAAAACTAATGCGATCGCGAAGAATCTTTTCTTTTTCTTCAGATTCTTGTCTAACTGCCGCTTTCTTTTGCAAGCGAACGGTGACAGCTTTTAGTAAGCTATCTCGGCTAAATGGTTTGGTGAGATAATCATCAGCACCCAGATCCATTCCTTCCCGTAGGTCTTGTTTTGCGGCTTTTGCCGTAAGAAAAATGAAAGGAATAGTTTGGGTATATTTATTCTTTCTTAATTCTTTCAATACGCCATAACCATCTAATTCCGGCATCATTACATCGCAGATAATCAAATCCGGTAGTTTTTCCTTGGCCAACTCTATTCCCATTTTACCATTGGCGGATTCAATTACCTCAAATTGTTCGGCTGAGAGCATTTCACAAAGGATATTCCGGACGTATTCTTCATCTTCAATCACAAGGATTTTAGTCATTTTATGGCAGTTGACAGTTGATAGTTGACAGTTGACAGTTGATAGTTTATTATATAATGGTAGGGTGCGGCACTGCCCACCACAAGTCTAATGCTACCACACAAATCAATCTAGATTTTGAGCAGTTGACAGTGGATAGTTGATAGTTGATAGTTGATATATCAAACCTACTATTATATAGTAGGGTGCGGCACTGCCCACCACAAGTCTAATGCTACCACACAAATCAATCTAGATTTTGAGCAGTTGACAGTTGATAGTTGACAGTTGATAGTTTATTATATAATGGTAGGGTGCGGCACTGCCCACCGAAAGCGTTATTTATCCAATCTAGGAACGAAAATTGACTATCTTGTGTTTTCCATCAGTTTCGGTGCGTTGAGAACGCACCCTACAAAGCTAGATATTATTTCCCGAAAAACAGTAAATCATCCCGCAGGGATGCAACGCCTCAACAAACAACAAACAACAAAAAACCAATAACAAACAACAAACAACAAACAACAAACAACATTATTTTGTTTTTGGCAAGGGAATAGCAATTTTTACTGTGGTTCCCTCACCTACTTGACTGTCAATTTCTGTTTTCCCCCCATGCAATTCTACCGCATTTTTAACTATGGCCAATCCCAAACCTGTACCGGGAATGAGACCCACATTTTGTCCCCGATGAAAAGACTTGAACAGGTGTTCTAAGTCGAATTGTGGAATACCAATGCCGCGATCGCGAACTAAGAAAATAGCTCCTTCGTTATCCCAGTTCAGGTAAAAATCAATCTGGGTGTCATCCTCAGAATACTTCAAGGCATTGGAGAGCAAATTACTGAGAATTTGCCGCAGTAGTTTTTCATCAAACATTAACCTATTCCCAACTGTCCCTGGGGAAGGAACTTGAAAAGTAATTCTCTCGTGATTAGGAGTTGCTATTTGCAATTCTTCCACTAAACCTCTGCAAAATTCTGTCAAATTGAGAGGTTCGGGATTGAATTCTAACCGACCGGATTCCCCTTGACCGATAAACAAAATATCCTCTAACATTAAAGTCATATCTTTCAGCGTATTATAAATTCGATTGAGATATTTTTGTTTTTTCTCTTCGGTCCAGTTGTGACTGTAATATTTCAGCAATTCTGCAGAACCGAGAATGGTGGTTAAGGGAGTTCTAAACTCGTGGGAAGTCATGGAAACGAATCTAGACTTTAATTCCCTCAGTTCTTTTTCTTTTTCTAATGCCTTTTGAATTTTTTCTTCTGCCCGTTTGCGGTCAGTAATATCCGTCGCTACTCCCAAAACTTGACAATGGCCAGCTTTGGCAAGAAGAGGCTTTTTAATAGTTTGGAAATAACGCACTTCACCGGAAGGAGTGGTGAGGGTTTCTTCCGGCATAAACTGACTGCGCAAACTAGCAATTACTTGTCGTTCGTCTGTAATAAATTGCTTATTTTCCGAGTTATTACCGTTCAACTCCACTTCTGTCTTACCCAGGAGATTCTCAATCGTGGTTCCGTAAACATTGGCAACTGCTTGATTGGCGAGAACAAATTTTCCTTGTCAATCTTTAACAAAAATAAGATTGGGATTGGTATTAATTACGTTGCTGAGAAATTCCTGGCTTTGGTGTAGGGCCATTTCTGCTTTCTTGCGATCGTCAATATCTTCTACAATGGCACTTAATAAAGGGGGTTCTCCATTGAGCTTGCCAATGTGAGAAATGGTAAGATTAACCCAAACTATGTGCCCTTCTTGAGCCAGGCAGCGCTGCTCCCGGTCGAAATCAGTAATTTTACCCCCTAAAATTTTATCTAAATCTCGGCGCAACTCTCCCACATCTTCTGGATGGGTAATATCTAAAAAGGTTTTGCGCAAGAGTTCTTCTTCCTTATATCCCAGCAAATCGCAGAATTTTTGATTCAGCTGCAAAAATTGGCCATCCAAACCTGCCTCTACCATCCCTACTGCTGCTTGCTCAAAAATAGCCCGAAATCGAGCTTCCGACCTGCGCAGGGCTAACTCTGCTTGTTTCCGTTCCGTAATATTGCGGACGATGGCCACTACTTCATTCTCACCGCTGACAGCAAATCGAGCGAACCTATCTGCCATAGTACCGTTTTCTTGCGGCAATCGATACTCCGTCTCTTGCAATTGACCTCTTGACCCATGGTTTTGAGGAGAGAAAAGAAGTCCCGAAACTCAGATTGTTTGAGAGTGACTTTTCTCCGGTCGATGACTTCCCCCACTTGAATCTCTGCTAAATTTTGATGCCAAGCCACCCACCGAATCAAATCTTTAGGAGTTAATAATCCCACTAACTCCACGAATTCTAGCACGATGGCGCAACTACTCAACCCGGTCGCCTTTTCTAGGTGATGGTAGTCTTTCTCTCCTCCCGTTCCACTCTTCTCTTCTCTCTCTCTGGGCTGACTCATGAGTGCCGCCACATCTATGAGGAAAGTCTCAGATTCTACCATTAAGGGTTGAGTTTCCATCACATCCTCTAAGGGGATTTGGGATAGAGGCAATGGATTTAGTTCCATAGTTTTGGGGATTAATCGAACCAATGGGGTTTTGGACTGAAGGACTCAGCCAATTGGCTGACCTCAATCTATCCTAGCTTGGGGGAAAATATTGTGAATCAGCCAAAAAACTCAATTGAGATTAGGACTTACGCAAATAGCTCTAGAAACCGGGTTTCTGACCTAGATAAAACGGCTCAAATTCAGATTTTTCGTAGAGAAACCCGGTTTCTGCGTAAGTCCTAGAGATTTTGTTTTTGTTTATTTTTGTTTTGTACCAACAAAGAAAGCTCTAACAAGATATAATTAAATGTTTGGTCATCATTTTTCTCTTGCTAATTAGGAGTTCATCTCAATTATGTCTCGATATAGAGGTCCTCGCTTGCGTGTAGTTCGCCGACTGGGAGAGTTACCCGGTTTAAGCCGTAAAAATCCCCGTCGCGCTTATCCCCCCGGTCAACACGGCCAAGAACGGCGCAAACGCTCCGAATATGCGATCCGCTTGGAAGAGAAGCAGAAACTGCGCTTCAATTACGGTGTCACCGAAAAGCAGCTCATTCGGTACGTTCGTAAAGCTCGCCGGGCTGGGGGTTCCACGGGACAGAGTTTGTTACAATTGCTAGAGATGCGCTTGGATAACACTGTTTTTCGGCTCGGCATGGCGGGAACCATTCCCGGTGCCCGTCAGCTAGTGAATCACGGACATATTATCGTTAATGGTAGGGTGGTTAATATTGCCAGCTATCAGTGTCGCCCTGGAGATGTGATTGCAGTGCGCGATCGCGATCGTTCTCGTCGTTTAGTGGAACGGAATATGGAATATCCCGGTTTAGCTAACGTTCCTTCTCATTTAGAGTTCGACAAAAATACTCTTATTGGTAAGGTTAATGGGATTATCGAAAGGGAATGGGTAGCTCTACAAATTAATGAATTATTAGTGGTTGAGTATTATTCCCGCAAGGCATAGGTTTTGTTGTTGGTTGTTGGTTATTGGTTGTTGGTTGTTGGTTGTTGGTTATAGGGTTTATCCCCCTAAATCCCCCTTAATAAGGGGGACTTTCCAGGCTCCCCCCCCCTGTTTCCCCCCCCTGTTTCCCCCCCAGCCTTAAAGCTTATACTAATTATTTATAAATACTGTTTATTAACCGCCAATTTGAGACATGGTGCGACTGTAGATTCCATTATCCGTTCCCATGTCTCTGGCTTGAAAATTAATCTCTGGTTTTATCTCTAATAGTTTTTCAACTTGATTTCTTATTTCCACTAAATCTAATCCTTGACGAAGGGATTTTTTAAGTTTATTTGTCCAGTTTCATTCAATAAACAAGGACGCAACCAACCATCTGCAGAAAGGCGCATGCGGTTGCAGCGAGAACAAAAACATTCCGACATCTGAGAAATAAAGCCCAACGTGCCTTTAGCCCCAGGTATTTGAAATACATCTGCAGGACCGTTTCCTCGCACTCGAGATGCTTCTAATAAGCCCCACTTATTGCCAATTTCTTGCCGCAACTTTTCCGAAGGGATCCACGTCCGTTCCCCGAATAAGTTACTATTGCCAATAGGCATAAATTCGATAAAGCGCACATGCCAATTGCGCTCTATGGTTAAGGCAGCTAAATCCAATACTTCCCCATCATTTAATCCCGGAATTACTACCACATTCAATTTTAAAGGGTTGAACCCCACTTGATAAGCTTTCTGTATTCCCGCCCAAGTCTTTTCCCAGCGACTTTTGCCTCTACTGCCGATAATTTTCGCAAAAGTTTCTTTTTCCAGGGAGTCCAGGCTAATATTAATTCTTCTCAGTCCAGCATGATAGAGTTCCTCAGCCATGTCTTCCAATAAAAAGCCATTGGTGGTCATAGCTAAGTCTTCGGTTTGAGGTAGGGAAGCAATTTGCTGCACTAATTTTACTACACCGGGACGCAGTAAAGGTTCTCCTCCCGTGAGGCGGAACTTGCTAAAGCCGAGAGGAATGAATACAAATTGCAATAGGGTGAGGATTTCTGTGTCAGTGAGGAGTTGTTGTTTGGCAATGTAGTCTAATTCTAGATCTTCCGGCATGCAATACTGACACCGAAAGTTACAGCGGTCAATGAGACTGATACGCAGATAATCTACCTTTTCCATTGTTTTATAGCAGTTGAGAGTTGAGAGTTGAGAGTTGAGAGTTGATAGTTGATAGAGTTTTTTAGTAGGGTGCGGCACTGCCCACCACAACATCAGGAGCTGTAGTCAAAAGCAGTATCAATAGTCTTCTGACTCCCTCCAGTTACAATATTCTGAAAAAACTAGAGATTAAACCCAACTGGTTTTGACCACACCCTATTGCTAGAGTTTAACTCTTCTCTTGAAGTTTTTGCAAGAATTTAATTGATTCACAATAACCATGGTTGGTGGGGGATGCCCACCCTACAACGGAGTTTTTGCAATAGTTTAATTAATTCATAAGAACCATGGTTAGTGGACCATGCCCAGCCTACAACTTTAATTGTTATAAATATAGAGTTGGAAGCAGGTTGACATTGACGGATTGATGAGATACTCTTTCTCAAGTAGGAAAGGTGTGGCAATTAGGTCAGCACCCCGCGCCGGAA
>JH610946.1 GCA_000252485.1 Prochloron didemni P4-Papua_New_Guinea
CGTTTTCCCGAGAAGTATCATGACTAACATATTTGATGACAAGGCTATTGTAAAGGAATATTTCAATGCGATCGGCTTCGATCGCTGGCGTAGAATCTACGGAGACGGGGAAGTCAACAAGGTACAGCGAGATATCCGCACAGGACACCAGCAAACTATCGATACAGTAATGGACTGGTTGAAGTCCGATGGGAACTTGGCTGGTATGTCTGTTTGCGATGCAGGTTGTGGTGTGGGTAGTCTCAGCATACCCCTGGCCGCAGAAGGTGCCAAGGTGTTCGCCAGCGATATTTCCGAGAAAATGGTGGAGGAAGCCAAAGAAAAGGCGGCGAAGGCTTTAAAGAAGACCAATAAAATTACTTTTGGGGTGCAGGACTTGGAAGCATTGACAGGGAAATATCATACAGTGTGCTGTTTGGATGTTTTGATTCACTATCCCCAGGAAGATGCAACTAAAATGATAGGTCATTTAGCATCTTTAGCAGAAGAGCGATTAATTGTTAGTTTTGCTCCCAAAACAGTTCTTTTGTGTATTCTGAAGAAAATAGGAGAGTTGTTTCCCGGTCCCAGCAAAACTACCAGGGCTTATCAACATAAGGAAAAGGATATTGTTAAAATTCTAGCAGATAATGGCTTGACAGTCAAAAGGGATGGCATGACTAGCACTAGCTTCTACTTTTCTCGTATTTTGGAAGCTACTAGGACAGTTGCTCAATAAACAATGAACAATAAACAATGAACAATGAACAATAAACAATGAACAATGAACAATGAACAATGAACAATGAACAATAAACAATGAACAATGAACAATGAACAACAAACAATTTTTCTTCATGAATAATAAGGAATAAGCAAACAACAATGATTAATAAGCAAACAACCAACACTTCGACTACGCTCAGTGCAAGCAACCAACACTTCGGCTTCGCTCAGTGCAGGCAACAAACAACAAACAACCAACACTTCGACTACGCTCAGTGCAAGCAACCAACACTTCGGCTTCGCTCAGTGCAGGCAACAAACAACAAACAACAAACAACCAACAACAAGTGAGCAGTTCGATACTTATCTCTTATTGCTGGATTCCCAAGATGAGTTGGTAGAAGAAAATCAGAATATTAGTTATCAAAATCTCAACTCCAGCATTACTATAGAAATACCAGCAACAGGGAAATATCTTGCCTTGGTAATCAGTAACGGTGGCCGTCGAGGTGGTTACAACTTCCAAGTTCGAGAAGCAACAAGATGGGAAAAAGAAAAGCTAGAAGCAGATAATCTTGTAGATCAAGGAATAGAAGAATATCAGAAAGGTCAGTTTCAACAAGCCATTCGTTCTTGGGAACTAGCCAGTTCTCTTTATAATGTTGTGCAAGATGATTTTGAAGATATTTCCCCTTTACAGGAAGGAGAAGAAACTATTCTAGGCAATATTGGCCTGGCGTACAATCAGTTGGGAGATTATAACAAGGCGATTTCTTATCAAGAAAGAAGTTTGCAGTTAGCCCGAGAAATAGGTAATCGTGGGGGAGAAGTAGTAGCCCTGAATAACTTGGGCTTGATTTATAGTTCTCAAGGAAACTACCAGCAAGCTATTTTTTATTACCAGCAAAGTTTGACTTGGAAACGAGAGCTTCGGGATGTTGCTGGGGAAGCAAAATCTCTCGGTTCCTTGGGTTTTGCTTATTTTTCCCTGGGAAACTATCAGCAAGCAATTAATTATTACGAGCAAAGTTTGACCCTAATAAGACAGTTAAATGATAGTGCTGCAGAAGGTGCTTCTCTGAGCAGTTTGGGTTCCGCTTATAAAGCTTTGGCACAGTATGAGAAAGCTATAAGTTATTATGAAGAGAGTTTGGCAGTTAAAAGAAAGTTGGGAGATAGCTCTGGGGAAGTAGCTATCTTAAATTATCTGGGTCAGGTTTATTTCGATAAAGAAGATTATAATCAGGCGATTGATTACTATCAGCAGAGTTTGGAACTGGCACGAGGGATAGGCGATCGCCGTGGGGAAGCAATTGCCCTGCAAAATATTGGCGTGGCTCGCAGTTATTTGGGAGACTATAGTGGGGCGGTCAGGTCTTATGATGATAGTGGGTTGATTTTTCGGGAGTTGGAACGGTAGTCGAAGTAGTTTTTTCCCTCTGTTTTTTCCCTCTCCCTCCCAGCCTCCCGAGTCCATTGGGCGAGGGAGGGGCAAGAGATTTCTATTAAATAACCTTTCAACAGTTGAGCGTTTACAAGGTCCATGATTGTTATTGCCGATATTATAATCAAAGAAATTATCTAATAAGCTAGATTAAACAAAGGGGCAAAATAATGGTAGAAACTGCAATTTTACAGAAGCTAGAACAATTACCCGAATCGTTGCAAACAGAAGTTCTTCACTACATCGAATTTTTGTTAGATAAACATGCTAAAGTAGCCTCAGAAAAAGAAAAGTCAAAGAAAAAGCGTAAAGCAGGTTTATTAAAAGGAAAAATTTGGATGTCAGATGACTTTGATGCTCCACTGGAAGAATTAAAGGACTATATGTAATGTTGTTAGATACTCATACATTACTATGGTTTCTTGATGACAATCCCAGGCTGCCACCAGAAGTAAAAGAACTGATTGAATCTGCTGATAGGGTAGCTGTTAGTATTGTTACTATTTGGGAAATTGCTATCAAAGAATTACTTCTATGCCAATTACCTGATAGTAGAATGTAAAGAAAATTAGATTGTAGGTTGGGTTGAGGCAACGAAACCCAACAACACGGGCTGTTTTGTTGGTTAACGCTTACGGGAAAGCAAGAAGTAGTTTTTTTTCCTATCTTCTTTTCTCTCTGCACCTCTGTGGTTTATTATCATTTCATGTCTTGATTTCAGCCAGGAATTTGAGAGGGAAATGGAAGATGAATCACGTCCTGAATATGACTTCCCTAACATGGAAGGGGGAGTTAGAGGTAAATATGTTGAGGGATATGCTGAAGGGACAAACTTAGTGCTATTAGATGCCGATGTTGCGGAAGCTTTTCCTAATGATGAAGCAGCAAACACGGCCCTAAGATTATTGATTCAGATTGCCCAAATTATGCAAAGAAAGAAATAATATCATTTGATTCTTTCATCCTTTACTCTAGTTTTTGGAGTTCCTTGAGTGCGTTCTGATACAATTCCATATTTCCTTGCTGTTGGTGTAGGTCTGCTGCTTTACGGAAATCCTCACGGGCTTGTTGTTTTTGTTTTTGTTGTTGGTAGATTAAACCTCTGCTTTGGTAAGCAAGAGCATTGTCAGGATTGAGTTTAATGACTTCGGTGAAATCGGCGATAGCTCCGCGATAGTGTTTTAAGTTCAAGCGAGCAGCACCCCTGTTATAATACCCTTGAGTATCCTTAGGATTGAGTTTAATGGCTTGGGTGCAATCGGCGAGCGCTTCGTGATAGTCTTTTAAGTAAAAGCTAGTAAAACCCCTGTTTTTGTAAGCGTCAGCATTGTCAGGATTGAGTTTAATGGCTTGGCTGTAATCGGCCATGGCCCCGGAGTAGTCTTTTAAAGAATAGCGAGCATTACCCCTGTTGTTGTAAGCCTCAGCATTGTCAGGGTTGAGTTTAATGGCTTCCGTGAAATCGGCCATCGCTCCGTGATAGTCGTTTAAATAATAGCGAGCAACACCCCTGTTGTAGTAAGCCTCAGCATAGTCAGGATTGAGTTTAATGGCTTGGCTGTAATCGGCCATCGCTCCGTGATAGTCTTTTAAATAATAGCGAGCAACACCCCTGTTGTAGTAAGCGCTAGCATAGTCAGGTTTTAGTTTAATCGCTTGGTTGTAATCGCCCATGGCCCCGGAGTAATCTTCTAAGTTTTGGCGAGCAAAACCCCTGTTGTAGTAAGCGTCAGCATGGTTAGGATTGAGTTTAATGGCTTGGCTGTAATCGGACATCGCTCCGTGATAGTCTTTTAAAGAATAGCGAGCAACACCCCTGTTGTAGTAAGCGTTAGCATGGTTAGGATTGAGTTTAATGGCTTGGCTGTAATCGGCCATCGCCCCGTGATAGTCTTTTAAAGAATAGCGAGCAACACCCCTGTTTTTGTAAGCGTCAGCATGGTTAGGATTGAGTTTAATGGCTTGGCTGCAATCGGCCATCGCTCCGTGATAGTCTTTTAAAAAATAGCGAGACCCACCCCTGTTGTTGTAAGCCTCAGCATGGTTAGGATTGAGTTTAATGACTTCCGTGAAATCGGCGATGGCCCCGGAGTAGTCTTTTAAATAATAGCGAGCAATACCCCTGTTGTTGTAAGCGTTAGCATCCTCAGGATTGAGTTTAATGGCTTCGTTGTAATCGGCCATCGCTGCGTGAGAGTCTTTTAAATAATAGCGAGCAATATTTTTGTTATAGTAAGCGTTAGCATCCTCAGGATTGAGTTTAATGGCTTGGCTGTAATCGGCCATCGCTTCTTCGTAATCACCTTTTTGAATTTTATCATTGGCTCTATTAAAGAATTCTCTTGCAGTTAACTCCTTTTTTTCAGTTAGATTTGGAGCCAATTTTCCAGATTTATTTTGTCCAGTTGAACTAAACTGTGGTGATATAGAGTTTAATCTTGCCAATACTTTCCCAGCATATTTAAAACGTTTTTTACTCCTCGGTTCGATTAACTTATCTAAAATTTCAGCCAACTGAGAACTTACAGTATTACCTTGTAAAAACTTGCGCCACACCCACTCTTGTTCCTCCAAATCGAACAGTTCCAAAGGAGAAGTTTTTGTCAACAAGTAAACACAAGTCACCCCTAAACTATACAAATCGCTAGCTTTCTTCGCCTTTCCTCTAACTTGTTCTGGGGCTATGTATCCTGGCGTACCAATAGCAGTTCCAGTAACCGAGCATTTTGTTTGAGTCACGAATTTAGCAATGCCCAAGTCTACCAATACTAGCTTCCCATCTTCTTGGCGACGGATAATATTATCTGGCTTAATATCTCCATGAATTACTTGATTTTTGTGAATAAATTCTAGGATATTTAAAATATCAACTAAGAGCTGACAAATTTGTTGTTCGTTAAAAACCCCATTATCTGCTAATTCTTGCAGCAAGTTTTTGCCGTCAATAAACTCCTGCACCAAATACTGTCGGTCATCTTGAATAAAATAAGCAAACAACTCGGGAATTTGATTGTGACAACCCAAACTCTCTAAGCGTACAGCTTCTTGTTTAAACAGTTCTGCTGCTTTCTGGATACTATCGCTTCCTTGAGCAGAAGGAAGAAACTGCTTGATGACACAGGGAGGTTGAGAAGGTTTGTGTTCATCCACAGCCAGAAAGGTTCGACCAAAACCTCCTTCACCGATAATTTTCACCCCACGGTAACGGTCTTTTAATAATAGCTTTGACTGACATTGATAGCAAATGGTGCTATCCGAACCATTCTCCTGGAGACAGTCAGGATTAAGACATTGACTCATTTGTTGTTGGTTGTTTGTGAATTCTGACTATATCATATAATATAATCAAACAACTTATACTCAAAAATAACAATCCCTATTCCT
>JH610947.1 GCA_000252485.1 Prochloron didemni P4-Papua_New_Guinea
GCTTGTTATAGGGTTACTCAACTGGCGCTTTAACTCTATCTCACCAGAACTGCGATCTAAGATTGAATCGCTTGACCTAGAACAAGTGGAAGCTCTAGGAAAAGCATTGCTAGATTTCAAATCCTTAAAAGACCTAAATACTTGGCGAATGGCTCAAAGACAATAGGCTCTATTCAGGAACTCTATGGAATATAATCTTTCTAATACCTCTATAAAAGGAAAGGAGATAATCGGTTATGGCTCCGGAGTAATCTTTTAACTTAAAGCGAGCAATACCCCTGTTTGCGTGTAATCTGTTAAGCCAAGAAACCGGGTTTCTAATATTATTGTGGTATCTATATCCAGATTGGTCAAAGAAACCCGGTTTCTAACTCTAGGTATTAGTCAATAAACAAATAATTTAATCTCTCTATTCCTTATTCTAGTTCTTGAAGTTGTTTGAGTGTCTGCTGATACAATTCTATATATCCTTGCTCTAGATATAGCTCTTTAGCTTTACGGAAATCCTCACGGGCTTCTTCTTTTTTTCCTTGTTTTTTGTAGATTAAACCTCTGATGTCGTAAGGGTTAGCATCGTCAGGATTGAGTTTAATAGCGATTGTGAAATCGGCGATCGCCCCTTCGTAGTCTTCTAACTTACCGCGAACAATACCCCTGTTTTTGTAAGCGTCAGCATAGTCAGGATTGAGTTTAATGGCTTGACTGTAATCAGTAATCGCTTCGTGATAGTCTTTTAACTCATTGCGAACTAAACCCCTGTTGTTGTAAGCGTCAGCATAGTCAGGTTTTAGTTTAATTGCTTGGCTGTAATCAGTAATCGCTCCTGAGTAGTCTTTTAAATAATAGCGAGACCCACCCCTGCTGTTGTAAGCGTCAGCATGGTCAGGTTTTAGTTTAATGGCGATTGTGTAATCGGCGATCGCTCCGTGATAATCTTTTAAATAATAGCGAGCAATACCCCTGTTTTTGTAAGCGTTAGCATCGTCAGGATTGAGTTTAATGGCTTGGGTTTGATCCGTTATCGCTCCGTGATAGTCTTTTAAGTTAAAGCGAGACCAACCCCTGTTGTAGTAAGCGTTAGCATGGTCAGGTTTTAGTTTAATGGCGATTGTGTAATCGGCCATCGCTCCGTGATAGTCTTTTAAGTTAAAGCGAGACCTACCCCTGTTGTTGTAAGCGCTAGCATGGTCAGGTTTTAGTTTAATGGCGATTGTGTAATCGGTGATCGCTTCGTGGTAGTCTTGTAACTCATACCGAGCAACACCCCTGTTGTAGTAAGCGCTAGCATAGTCAGGTTTGAGTTTAATGGCGATTGTGTAATCGGTGATCGCTTCGTGATAGTCTTTTAAGTCAGAGCGAGCAACACCCCTGTTGTAGTGAGCGTCAGCATTGTCAGGACTGAGTTTAATGGCTTGGCTGTAATCGGCGATCGCCCCGGAGTAGTCTTTTAAGTTAAAGCGAGCATTACCCCTGTTGTAGTAAGCGTCAGCATAGTCAGGATTTAGTTTAATGGCTTGGCTGTAATCGGCCATCGCCCCCTGATAGTCTTTTAAGTTAAAGCGAGACTTAGCCCTGTTGTAGTAAGCGTTAATGTTGTCAGGATTTAGTTTAATGGCGATTGTGTAATCGGCGATCGCCCCTGAGTAGTCTTTTAAATAATAGCGAGACCCACCCCTGTTGTAGTAAGCGTTAGCATAGTCAGGTTTTAGTTTAATGGCTTGGCTGTAATCAGTAATCGCTCCTGAGTAGTCTTTTAAGTTCTGGCGAGCATTACCCCTGTTGTTGTAAGCGCTAGCATGGTTAGGATTTAGTTTAATAGCGATTGTGTAATCGGCGATCGCTCCTGAGTCATCACCTTTTTTAAACTTATTTAAGGCTCTATTAAAGAATTCTAATGATAGTTCGTGCATTTTAAATATCAACTAGGATCTGAAAAATTTGTTGTTCCTTATTCTAGCTCTTGGAGTCGATTGAGTGCGTTCTTATACCATTCTGTGTTTCCTTCCTGTTGGTATAGGTCTGCAGCTTTAAGGAAATCCTGACGGGCTTCTTCTTTTTGTTCCTGTTCTTGGTAGATTAAACCTCTATTATAGTAGGGAGAAGCATAGTTAGGATTTATTTTAATGGCGATTGTGTAATCGGCCATGGCCCCTGAGTAGTCTTCTAAGCCATAGCGAGCGATACCCCTATCGTTGTAGTCGCTAGCATAGTCAGGTTTTAGTTTAAGATCGGGTTGTAGTTTAATAGCCTGGTCAAAATCCTCAAGGGCTTCCTCCTTCTCTCCTAAGTCATAGCGAGCATTTCCCCTATCTCTATAGGCTAAACCATAGTCAGATTTTAGTTTAAGAGCTTGGTTAAAATCCTCAATGGCTTCCTCCTTGTCTCCTAAGTTATAGCGAGCAATACCTCTATTATAATAAGTACTAGCATTGTCAGGTTTTAGTTTAATCTCCTCAGTGTAATTTTCAATGGCCTCCGGTAAGTTTCCTAATTTTATATGAAGATTAGCTCTACGACGGTAGAGATAATGGTTATTAGAATTAAGCTGGATAGCTTGAGTATAATCTTCAATTGCTTTTTGATATTTTTTTAATCTATTTTCGTAGATTTCAGCTCTTTTTTGATAGATATTAGCATCTTGAGGATTAAGCTGGATAGCTTGACTGTAATCTTCAATTGCTTTTTGATAGTTTTGCAACTTATTCTTATAGACTTCAGCTCTTTTTTCATAGATATTAGCATCCTTAGGATTAATTTGAATAATCTGAGTGTAATCTTCAATTACTTTTGGATAGTCTTTTAATCTCTGGTAAACTCCAGCTCTTTTTTCATAAGTATTAGCATTCTGCGGATTAAGCTGAATAGCTTGACTGTAATCTTCAATGGCCTCTCGATATTTTCCTAAGCTAACTCTCACTTCAGCCCTTTTTTCATAGCCACTACCATCCTGAGAATTACTCTCGATAACTTTGGTATAAATGTCTTCTTTTAAGAATCTAGAAGTTCTAGCTCCTGGATGTATAATTCCATCTCCTTTTCCTAAAATGTCAGGATTAGTTTGATAATTATATATAGCTGCTATCCATTCAATTGTTTTAGCTTCATCTATTCTTTTAAAGTCAAGCAAGATTACATCATCATCTAGAGATGGAAATTGCATTATTTCTTTAATTAAACTCAGAATTGTGTTTTGATTTTGCCCTGGGAACTCTTGGATAATCTCCTCCATAGCACCTCTAGTTAAAGAAAATGCTGATTTTGCCCGGTCAATTCTAATCTTTGAGTTTTCTTCTTCTAATTTTTTTATCAGTTTATTCCTAAGAGCAAGATGACAATCCTGGAAGAGGATTTTAGCTTGTTCTGAGATAGGGGAATCGGCAGAAATAGCCTTAGCTTGATTGATACATTCGTCATATTCACCTTTAGCTTTTACTTCCTCAATCCTCTCTAAAATTGCCATATGATTTAAATGAGTTTTTCTGATATTCAAAAAAGTAAAAATACCTAATCCTCCTAGGGTAGCAGCTATGATTAGCCAGAGAATAGCAAAAAAGTTACTTGTGATGGGGGAAGGCTTGAAAAAAACAGATTGTGTTATAAGTTGCGATCGGGAATTCAATTTTTCTAATACTTGTCCAGGGAATTGAAATTGTTTTGTAGTCCCTGGTTCAATCAACTTATCTAACTTATCTAACACTTCCCGAGAGTATTGAAACCGTTTCTTCGTCTTTGGTTCAATCAACTTATCTAAAATTTTAGACAATTCTGAGCTAACAGAATTACCATTTAAATATTTTTTCCACACCCACTCTTGTTTATCCAAATCAAAAAGTGTCAAAGGAGAAGTTTTGGTCAACAGGCAAATACAGGTCACCCCCAAACTATACAAATCGCTAGCTTCCCTCGCCTTTCCTCTAACTTGTTCTGGGGCTATATATCCTGGCGTGCCAATAGCAGTTCCAGCAACAAAGCGATTTTTTAGAGTCAAAAATTTAGCAATGCCAAAGTCTACCAAGACTAGTTTCCCATCTTGTTGGCGACGGATAATATTATCTGGCTTAATATCTCGATGAATTACTTGTTGTTTGTGAATAAATTCTAGGATGTTTAACATATCCACTAATATCTTGATAATTTCCCTTTCGTTAAAAACCCCATTATCTGCTAATTCTTGCAGCAAGTTTTTGCCGTCAATAAACTCCTGCACCAAATACTGTCGGTCATCTTGAATAAAATAAGCAAACAACTCGGGAATTTGATTGTGAGAACCCAAACTCTCTAAGCGTACAGCTTCTTGCTCAAACAGTTCTGCTGCTTTCTGGATACTGTTGCTTCCTTGAGCCGAAGGAAAGAACTGCTTGATGACACAGGGAGGTTTAGAAGGTTTGTGTTCATCCACAGCCAGAAAGGTTCGACCAAAACCTCCTTGACTGATAATTTTCACCCCACGGTAACGGTCTTTTAATAAGAGCTTGGTTCTACAGTGATGGCAAAACTTGCTATTCTCACCATTCTCCTGGAGACAGTTAGGATTAAGACATAGACTCATTTGTTATTGGTTGTTGGTTATTGGTTGTTTGTGAATTCTGGGTATATTATATAATATAATCAAACAACTTATACTCAAGAATAACAATCCCTATTCCT
>JH610948.1 GCA_000252485.1 Prochloron didemni P4-Papua_New_Guinea
TGTTAACCTAAGCCAGAGAGTCACCTCTCTGACTCGGCTTCAAAACGGTACGTGACCCTTTCAAGTCATACCGCTCCTCGATACATAAATTCCACCTTTACTTGTGGCTGCTAGCTTTGGTCTTAACCTTCTTGCTATGATTTCGGTGAACCTTGTCATGGCAATGTAAATGAAGTAGAACTAGGTTGTCATCTGAATTGTTTCCGCCTTGATTATTAGGAATCAGGTGATGTTTTTCCAGATTATCTCCTGGTTTAAAAGACCGTTGACAGTGGTGACATTTACCTTTTTGTCCCCTCAGCAGCCTTGCTTTTTGCGGGTCTTTAGTTTGGTATTTGTCCCCAAGTCGTGTACTCCAGTAGATTTCATCCCCGTCAAAAATCGAGCGATTTTCTTTTACTTTAATCCATCGCTGACCTGCTGGATATGAACTATGCTTGTGGAGATTAAACTGGACTTCTTCTTTTTGAGCGGAGAATACCCAGTTGTCTCCTTTGATAGTTTTCCAGTATTTTCGGGCAATCCATCGATTACCTTTATTGGGATGACGGCGTTTAGCCCATCGCCAGAGAAGCCTAAACACTAAACGATTGAGTTGACTAAATGATTTACTCGAATTCCAGGGGGATTGGTAGTTACACCATCCTCTAATAATGGGATTGAGCGTACAAATCAACTTATCTTGAGGAGCAGCTTTGAGGTGATGTACCTTGTCGGCTAGCTTCTGATAATGTTCTTTAATCTTCTTTTTGCTGGGCGAGATAATAGTTTTGAATCCTAAAATTCTTTTTCGACTGTTTTTACCGCTATGGTGTTTCCCAACTGGAAATTGACGTATGCTAAACCCAAGAAAGTCAAATCCTGGTTTGTTGCCATCATGTTCTATCAAGGTATGAACCAGTCTAGTTTTTGATGGCTTGAGTTCTAACCCAATGTCGGATAACCATTCTTCTAGCATTTGTTGACAGTGGACTACCACGCTAAGTTCGTCACAGATAATTACTAAATCATCGGCGTATCTAATCAATTTTGGTTGAGATACGTCATCCCTGCCAAATTTGCTTCTGGAACGTTTAATTGTCCCATTGCTGTAGGCTGGGTATTCAGATTCAATTAGTTGTTGCATCCCGTGCAGAGCGATATTTGCTAACAATGGGGACAACACCCCGCCCTGTGGAGTTCCGCTATCTGTGGCTCGATAGACGTTCTTGTCCATTACTCCCGCTTTAAGCCATGCTTTTATTTGACGGCGAAATTTGGGAATAGTGTCAATTTTTGCTAGTAGTTTTTGATGGTCTATCTTATCAAAGCACTGTGCTATATCAGCATCTAGGACGTATTTTGCTTTCCCAGTGATTACTCCTTTTATTGCTTTAATTGCGTCGTGCGTCGAACGACCTGGGCGAAAACCGTGCGAATTTGACTCAAAACGAGCCTCCCATTCGGGTTCAATTGCCAGTTTGAGTAGAGCTTGTTTGGCTCTATCCTTTATAGTGGGTCTTGCCTTGGGGCCGTTTTTCGCTTTTTCCTGGTTTGGGAATCCAAACCCTTCTAGTTGCCCTGGTTTTACCGTCGATTTTCAGGTCTTGGGCAAGCTTAATTCTTCGTCTATTATCTAGGGATTTAACTCCGTCTACTCCAGCAGTATTCTTGCCTTTGTTTTCTTGAGTTACCTTTCTAATAGCCAGGAGTTTAGCGTGCCAAGAATTTATTATCGTCTTCTGAAGTTGTCTGATGAGTTTGATATCATCATTCTGACTAGCTCTATATATTCTTTTCTGAAGTTTGAAGATTATTCCCTCGACTTTTGCCCAGTTAATATTCTCCCATCCCACTTGCGAGATTGCTCTCTCCGTATTAGTCATTAACTTCATTACTCCGAACGTACAGATTATGTAAACGTGAGTCCGTCTGCTTATCCATATCCATTACAGATAGGCATTTGCTTCTGACTCAATCCTCCTGTTGGGTGGCTTACGCTAGCTACTACTTGTAAAATCAGAGATTCTGCAAGAGCCATCCCGTCAGTTAATTCGTTCCTTACTTTCGTTGATACCAACCTTAGAACCTCTCAACTCCATCGGATTTTGGTAGGTGTCGATAGTCACGGCTTCTGATGCCATCTACCATTCTCATGGGCATATTTCGCCCCCAGCGTATTAGCCTTATTCCGCTGGTTATCCTTAACGGTGGATAAAAGAGTTCACTTTCGTTGTTCTTAGTTGGACGCTTGGCACTTCACCGTCTTAGGCTGATAGCTTATTGCCGTTTATCCCTGCTTCGATTCTGGCGATTGCTAGTCTCTCCATGTTCGAGGGATATGCAGTCATCTGGACACTACAGAGGAAGGACTTGTTATTCACTCACCTTCACAAAAGTAAAGTTGTCTCGGTTTCAGGTGTGGATAGTCTTGATTGACTACAGGATTGTGCCCATTGGGTCAACTTTCCCAACCTTTCCCTTTTAACCTGACAAGGCTTATAACCTTGTATTAGGTGCGGTGTATTCGTAGATGTTATCTACGAATACACCAACGAATCGCACGAAACCATAG
>JH610949.1 GCA_000252485.1 Prochloron didemni P4-Papua_New_Guinea
GACTAAACATTTTCATACGCAGGTATATAAGTCTACCTCATTAGTTCAAGAAACGCCATTATCTTTTATAAATAGGACTTACGCAAACAAACCTAGAAACCGGGTTTCTCGCCAGGATAAAACAGCAAAATCCAGATTTTTAGTTCAGAAACCCGGTTTCTGCGTAAGTCCTAATAAAGAAAATTGATTCGCCTTTAGCCAGGGGGTGTGGTCAAAAGTAGTTGTTTGGGTCTGAATATGTAGAAAGTCAATTGTGGGGTAGCCCTCTGGGCTGCCTAACTTTCAGGTTAAGCCGCGACTATTGAGAATTAAAAATTCAACTGTTTTTGACCGCACCCTTAGCCAGGAGAATAGGGGGTGAATTTTCTCATGGATGGAGGGCGATCGCCGAGAACTATGTTTGTTTTCGCTACACCTAATGCTACCAATTCTTGGGCAATATTTCTATCGGTTTCATTTTTCTGAATCCAAATCTTATCCCCTTTAAGATCCACATGCACTATGGTGTTATAAACTCTAACATCTTCTTGCCAACCTACTACCATCACCAGATAATGACCGCCATGGCGATCGCCAATTAATTCTACTTCGGTTTCCTCTTCCTCTTCCATCAGGATATTGGTGAAATCCTTGATGATTTCTTCTATTGCTTGAGGATAATTTACTGTTGGTGGACTATTTAGTGTTTCCATAGAACAATCTCCTCTGTACTTGGATTGAAAACGAGCAACTTTAAATTGTATTCTGCAACTTGTTTTTGAATAAATCTTTTTTGAAAGAACTCGTTATAAGTTTTTAAGGGAACAGCAAGATAAACCATCCAATCTGGCATAATTTCTCCTACAGCCGAGCGATAATTGAGAAATTGACCCAAAGCTAGATGAAATTGATATAATTTTGATTCTTCTTGAAAACTTTTAACTTCCACTAAGATTTTTTGACCTTTCTTTTCTGCACTAATTAATTTTTGTGCAGCTAGGTCAACGAACATGCCTAAACTAGAGTCATCTAGCCTAACCAGAAAGTTTTCTCGTATAATAACCCAGCCATCTTTTTCTAAAGCAGTTTTCACCGTATCGTGAAAAATATCTTTTGCAGGCATTTGAATGTTTTTTGATTCCTCATTCTCAATGATACTCCAATTTTAAGCCATTGTCAATTTTTCTTTGAGAGAATTTAATCTTTATACTAATTTTAAATTAAAATAATTGCTAAATAATCCGTGGGATAGCCCTCTGGGCTGTCCTCGCCTTCATAAATTAACTTATATAATAAAGATTTATCCGTAGTGTGGTGCGTTGCGCCCAGCTTCGCGCCGCTCTTAGCGACCGCACCCTACTAATAGGTGTTAGAATATTAGAAAGTGAAAAACTTGAGTTAAAATTCAAACATGGTATCTACTCCTTCTCAGTTAAAGCCAATAGAGATTAGTACATTAATCCATCGCTCTCCGGAGACTTGTGGAAATCGTCCCCGAATCGCAGGAACGAGAGTGCAAGTACAAAGAATTGCTGGATGGTACAAAATGGGATTCAATCCTGAAGAAATACGGGATAAGATTGGACATTTGACCTTAGCACAAGTTTACGCGGCTCTAACTTACTATCATGCCAATAAAGAAGAAATTGAGATGTATTTATTAGAGGAAGAGAAGGATTACGATCGCTTAGAAGCATTGTATTGTTCGGAAAATAAATTAAAATAATGAGTGAGATTAAATTGTTTATTGATAAGGAAGAACCCATGGAGGAATTGTTATCGGACAACAACAGCGTTTTTCTGTTGGCGAGCAACTTAGAGGGTGTGGTCAAAAGTAGTTGTTTGGGTCTGAATGTCAGGACTTACGCAAAATTTGCTTGAAGACACTATGAGTGGTGTGGTGCGTTGCGCTCAGCTTCGCGCCGCTCTTAGCGCCCGCACCCTACAGATAGCTACTAATAGCTGTTAGTAGAACTTTAAAAAATTGTAGGTTGGGTTGAGGTTACGAAACCCAACAGCACCATTTTTTTTATTTCCTTATCTGAAGTATTTAGGAAACTTCCAGCTCCAAGTGCAAAGACCAAGAAACCGGGTCATCTTATCCAAGGTATAACTGAGATCTGTTTTATGATTGAGATTGTTGGATTCTTCAGAAGAGCGATCGCGCAGGGATCCGCTTCGCGGTGCGCTGAAAAAGAGGAAGTAATGTTAAACTAAATTATACCATCTATTACAATGGTCCAACCAATGAAAAAGCAAATTACCCTTGATGAAGCGGTCCAATTAGTTGAACAATTGTCTCCCATGGATCAAGTTCGTCTAATTGAAAAATTTTCGGATCGAATCCAACGAGAATTAATCGCGAGTCGAAATAAACCGAGAAAGTCATTACGAGGTTTGTGGAAAGGAAGTAATGTTAGTGATTCAGATATTGCAGAAGTTCGGCAAGAAATGTGGAAAAATTTTCCTCGTGAGGATATCTAATGATTAATGCTGTAACTGATACTCATGCTTTGATTTGGTATCTGAAAGATAGTCATCGTTTGAGCGATACTGCAAATGATGTTTTTGAACAATGTGACAGAGGAGAAATTGTAATTTATATTCCCACAATCTGTTTGGTGGAAATTGTCTATTTACAAGAAAGAAATAGAATTTCAGCAGATTTAAGAACTCGTCTTGATGCTGAATTAAAAACGGGAAGAACTGGATTGATTTTACACGATCTAACCGCAAAAGTTGTTGAGGCTTTAGCAACAATTCCACCTACTAGCGTTCCCGATATGCCAGATCGCATTATTGCAGCAACAGCAATACATTTAGATTTACCTTTGATAAGTCGCGATAGCAGAATGCCGTTAGCTGGAGTAAAATTGATTTGGTAGAGCTTTAGAAAATTGTAGGTTCTGTTGAGGCCCTTTACCCAACAGCACCATTTTTTTGTTTCCTTATCTGAAGTATTTAGGAAACTTCCAGCTCCAAGTACAAAGACCAAGAAACCGGGTCATCTTACCCAAAGTATAACTGAGAGCTGTTTTATGATTGAGATTGTTGGATTGTTGAGAAGTGCGATCGCCTATCAAAATTATCTTGTTGGGAAAACTAATCAAAATAATGAGTGAGATTAATTGTTAATCTAATTGTAGGTTGGGTTGAGGATACGAAACCCAACAGCACCATTTTGGTTGGAGTTCCTGATTTGAAGTAGGATGGAAACTTCCAGGTCCAAGTACAAAGACCAAGAAACAGGATTTCTGAACCCAAGGTATAACTGAGATCTGTTTTATGATTGAGATTGTTGGATTCTCCAGAAGTGCGATCGCTTCCCGAAAATTATCTTGTTGGGAAAACTAATCAAAATAATGAGTGAGATTAATTGTTAATCTAATTGTAGGTTGGGTTGAGGATACGAAACCCAACAGCACCATTTTGCTTGGATTTCCTGATTGGAAGTATTCCAGAAACTTCCAGCTCCAAGTGTAAAGACCAAGAAACCGGGTCATCTTATCCAAGGTATAACTGAGATCTGTTTTATGATTGAGATTGTTGGATTGTTCAGAAGCGCGATCGCTTCCGGAAAATTATCTTGTTGGGAAAACTAATCAAAATAATGAGTGAGATTAATTGTTAATCTAATTGTAGAAATCCAACAGCACCATTTTTGTTAGATTTCCTCATTTGAAGTATTCTAGAAACTTCCAGTTAATCTAATTGTAGGTTGGGTTGAGGATACGAAACCCAACAGCACCATTTTGGTTAGATTTCCTAATTGGAAGTATTCCAGAAACTTCTAGCTCCAAGTACAAAGACCAAGAAACCGGGTTTCTCCTATTATTTTAGGGATAAATACCGAAATTTTGCCTATTCCCGGTCATCTTACCTAAGGTATAACTGAGATCTATTTAATTGTTTATTGTTTATTGTTTATTGTTTATTGTTTATTGTTTATTGTTCATTGCTAAAGTTAAACACCAAATTAAACAATTGCGCCATAAGCTGCAAGCCAATATTTTAATTCCTCTGTTAGTCCAGTAGCATTGGTAAAATTAGCATCCCGCACATCTGGAAGAGGCCAGATTGTTTTGACTACTTGTTTTGAGTTAATATCAAAAACCAAAATAGCACCAATGGGAAGAAAAATAACAATATTTTGAGATTCCTGATTAAAACAGATTAATTCTGCACCTAGTGGAAAGCCTTCAGCTCTTTTTTCTAGAAAGAGAGGTGGTAAAATATCTTCAACTTCAAGATGATAAATAGTTTGTTTTTGAAGTAAATCTATGATGCAAAATTCTACCCAAGTTACTACATATAGTAAAGATTTATCTGAGTTTATTGCAATTCCGGAAGGTTCTTCTAATTCTCCTATAGAAAAACTCTCTTTTATTTCCAGCGTAATTAAATCCACAAAACAAACAGATTGATTATCAACACAAATAAGTTCATCATTAGAATAATAAACACAATTACATAGATTCCAGGATTCCCATGATTTTTTAGTAATTAAATTTAAATTTTCTAGACTCCAAACTATAATATCTTCTGGGCTAGAACTAACGAAATACTGATTATTTGGGCTAATTGTAATATCAATAATCTCATCTTGATGTTGTTGTAAAATGGCAACTTCTTCCTTCTTGACAAAATCCCAAACATGAATACAGGAATTAGTACACCCTAGAAAAAGAAGATTAGAATTGGCTTCAAAAGTAAAACATGATGGAAAAGGTGGAAAAGAATGATTTGTATTTTTTCCATCATCATCTACGTCAACTAAAGAATTGTGATGCTCTGAGATGAGTTGAAGAGTTTGGGCATCCCTGACTTCAAATCCTCCCTCTTTACTGTTTACTATTTGTGTTCCATCTGGTGTATATTGTACCCTGGTGAATATTTCACTATCCACCCTTGCTTTCAGAGACCAACTATTTAAATCCCACAAAACAATTTCTTCATCAGAACTTATAACTAGTTGAGCTTCTTGTGGATGAAACGACATGTCATAGAATTTCTTAGGATGAAATTTGATTCCATCAAGATTACTAGAGCGAAAATCAACTGCCGTCAGTTTACAATGGGTGTGGTCAAAAGTAGTTGTTTGAGGCTGAATATGTAGAAAGTCAATTGTGGGGTAGCCCTCTGGGCTGCCTATCAATCGCGGGGAAGCCGCGACGCGACTTAAAACTCAACTGTTTTTGACCGCACCATCTAGCAATAGATCCTGGTCGGTGCGTTACGAACGCACCCTACACAACTAGATCTACTCAGATCTGGTTTTGCATAATAGGGTAGAAGACTCATATCAAAACCAGTTAAATCAGCCTGAGAAAAATCGTAGTCTGGTAATAAACCTGAATTGATATAAGCAAGTAAAGTGGCTAGATTACCACCAACATAGCCAACTTCATCTTTCCCTCCCGTGAGCTTAATAATTCTTAATAAACGACTTTTAACCTCTTCTAAGTCATCAACAATCATATCCTTGAGCAGTTCTAAAATAGCTAGACTGATAGGTTGAAACCCAACTGTTTTTGCTAGTTGAGCTATATCTTCTGCCACAAACTCTAACAAAGGAGATGAATCAGCTACATTTCCCTCTCTCTTCTGTTGAAAATAGGCAGACCAAGTATACGCTTGTGCTTCCCCATGACTATCGGAACCCTCAACACAATCTCCGGTGATAACTTCCCGAAAATCTGCCGCCAAAATCCCCAACTCTGCGGCAAACTTAAAGGCCACAAAAAACTCCAACAAAGACCGATGGGCTGGATAATAATCCCCCTCAGCATTGCGAACCAACATAGTTTGGCCCATCATATCGTAATGCCAATGGTCCAAATCTTTTTGCCCCTCTACCTTCTCGCCAAAACAACCACGAATCCTACTAGGAAACTCCTTATAATTTAAACTCATCCTATCCGTAGAAAGCATCTCCCAAGAAAGTTCGCAGAGAAAATAAAGCTTATCTTCCATAGAAGTAAAAGTTCGTTCCGCTTTAATATCTCGCTCCAGCTTGCGACGAACTGCATACAAGTAAATCCGGGAAATATCTATCGCTTTTCCTGCTTCAATCTCCGGTAATGCTTCTAAAATCAACTCGATGGTTACGGGACGACAAGCTAAATCCAACAATTGCTCGTTCCCCATTACCTTCTCTACGGTTTTCTCATCAGTCTTAAATGACAGCACTTGTTGAATCTGTTCTTCGGTAAACTTTTCTAACTCCAACACTTCAAACTGAGGCGGTTGTCCAGTTAAATTAGAAGTAGAAGCTTGTAACTGGGCATTTAACAATCTCCGTCCTTCCTTCGCTTCGGGAAAATGCTCCGTGCGACAAGTTAAAATTGCCTTGGTACCCGGGACTACAACTTTAGCTAATTCCCAAAAATTATTCACCATGGCTTGACGATCTACCCGGGCGGCCATCTCATCAAAGCCATCAAAAATAAGCAATAATTTCCCCATACGATTCAGTTGTTCAAAGGCAGAATAACCGGGCAATTTCATCTCGTGTTTGCGGAAAAAGAACTCGGAAAAGAGGGATTCTACTGTTACAGCCTTGGCATAGTCTCGTAAAGGAATCACTAAAGGTAATCGGGGACGTTGGGTGCCTCTTTTTTTGGCTGCTAAATATTTCTCTAAGGCAGTCCAAGCATAATGAAAAGCAAACCAAGTTTTGCCAGTGCCAAATTCCCCTAAGATAGAAATATGTTCTTTAGCTGGATCGTCTAACCACGTATCAATATAACCGTCAATCCAACCCTCTTCTTCCCTATAAAGACTCTCTCCAACTCTTTCCTGAGTCTGGGGATTAACCTCTTCTTTCCTACAACCGAGAGGTACGTAAGTTGTATCTATGGCCCGACTTTTGACCTCCTGTTCCAACCAATCAAAATAACGGCTAAAATCTGCTGTTTCATCTAACAACTCATCGAAAGTGTAGCACCAAATATCTTGATTATCTTCTTGCTTTAGTTCATCTCTCGCGGCACGACTGACCCGACGAGGTGCAACAATCCAGCCTTCATCAGTTTTATTTCTCTCTACAACTTCTCTAACTCTATGGATATCATTGATTCCCACTTCTCCATCCACACCTCGCACCAAAATCCGGTCAAAACCTCGTCTGGCAGGAATATTAATAATCCACTCAAAATAGTCTTCTGTTATATCTTTATAAGGCTCAAAACTATAGCCCAAAGTGGTAAACCACGATCGCAACTCTTTGGCTAATTTACTCTCTTGTTCTAAAGAAGGCAATAATTGTTGAGAAGATTCAGTAAGAGAGTTAATTTGCTGGAGTTGCCCTCTCACTTCCTTCAAACCTCGTTCTATATTGGTCAATATATTATCTCGCCGCACGTCATCGGGAGTTCTCAGACGTTTCACTACTTCAATGAACAGGGCAGTAAACTCAGCCAGTTCTCGCTGACAATCTATTCCTTGACTTATAAGTTCATCTCCCAAGTTACAACTGGCAAGATAATCTTCCACTTCCTGCAAGAAAATCTGGGGGTTATCTTGCTCAAATGCTTGATTGAATGCTGCTTGAATTTCCTTTTGATTAAATAGTTCCAAGATAGCCTTGGGTTTACCAGCACCATATTCAATTAAAGTATAAACATATACTCCAGCAAAATCTTGAGGGGGTTTATTGGGTTTAAGATTAAACTTGTCCAGCAGTTTAATAAATCGAGGATGGCGCGTGAATTTATCTTTAACTGCCTCTAAACTAGAATTAGCTAACTTATTGAGAATAATGTCGTCTATAATAAACATAGGTGAAAATAGATCAAAAAAGTAAATTCTGCTACAGATACAATAGTGTTATCAACAATTGTAGTGCAGTGGCACGCTAGAAATGTGGATTAGTCAGCCAAGAAACAATCTCCCCAACTCAGAGTTTACCCTGGGTGCGGTCACAAACAGTTGAATTTTATATTCTCAATAGTCAAGGCTTACCCGCGATTGTTAGGCAGGCAGCCCAGAGGGCTACCCCACGATTGATTAATAGATATTCAGCCGAAAACAACTACTTTTGACCACACCCGTTTACCCTGTGCCTCTTCAATCCCTATACTAGCACAAAAAACCATTTTGCTGCTATCAATTTAGATCAAAAATTGAGATAACGGCTGATGGGTTACGGCGCTATGTAATATCAAATCTGAAAATGTTTGCTACAGATACCTGTTCTAGTGAATTGGATTTCAGCCAATTCGCCGGGTTTCTTTTATTATTTTAAGGATTAATTCTGAAACTTTGGGAAGAAACCCGGTTTCTCAACCTACGGGATAACCTCAATCTATACTACCATGGGATAAACTATGTGTAGCAAATATTTTCGTAATTCATATAAAAATCTAACCTTAGTCGCGGCTTACTCTTAGGCAGCCCAGACTTGCCCTGCCCTTCGGCTACGCTCAGGGGCCGCGTAGTCGAAGGGGGGCTACCCCACGATTGATTAATAGATATTCAGCCGAAAACAACTACTTTTGACCACACCCGTTTACCCTGTGCCTCTTCAACCCCTATACTAGCACAAAAAACCATTTTGCTGCTATCAATTTAGATCAAAAATTGAGATAACGGCTGATGGGAAATCTAACCTTAGTCGCGGCTTACTCTTAGGCAGCCCAGAGGGCTACCCCACGATTGATTAATAGATATTCAGCCGAAAACAACTACTTTTGACCACACCAACAACCAACAACCAACAACAAATAACCAACAACCAACAACCAACAACCAACAACCAACAACCAACAACCAACACTTCGGCTACGCGATCACTGCCCTTCGGCGACCCTCTGGGGCCGCGTAGTCGAAGTGCAGTGCAGGCAACCAACAACAAATACTCAGGAAAAACTCAGAATAGTATAATGTTACAATCAGCTAATGGACCTAGCATTGAGGAGGGTGCGGTCAAAAACAGTTGAATTCTAAGTCGCGGCTTACCCTGAAGACTAGGCAGCCCAGAGGGCTACCCCACAATTAACTTTCTACATATTCAACCTCAAACAACTACTTTTGACCACACCCCATTGAGGAAGAAAGGAACCACAATACCTAGATAATATATAACCAATGAAACTTCCCAGTCCAATGAAGAAATTACGCCAACACCTTGACCTTTCTTCCCTACGGATGCGGCTGACTCTGGGAATAGCAACCGTATCCGCCCTGGGACTGGGAGGACTAACTATGTGGACTGGTTGGAAAATGCAACAGATACTCATTGCCACCCACAAGCAAAACATCCAATATATAGTCGATCGCTTTCCTCAGGATGTAGAAATCTACAGCCAAATGATGCCCCCAGAAACAGGGTTGCAAATGGCCATCGACAATGTCACTACTGACAACGTCCTCCTCTGGGTCAAAGCACCGACAAACACCGTTACAGCTCAATCTCAAACCGTAACTGCAGAAATTAAAAACACTGCTTTACTAGCTTTGACAAAAGTAATGCCAATCCCAGAATTACAATATATAGAGGGACGCTACTGGCTGGTCTGTTCCGGTCCTTTAGAAGTAAAACAAGTTCAACTGGGCAAACTCTACATCGCTCAGGACATCACCGAAGACCAAACCATGTTCTTGAATATCATGGGCAGTATAACTATTGCTTGCTTGCTTTTAATTGGGGGTATAACTATTGCTATAGCCCTCTACGTGCAAAAATCCCTCCAGCCCCTAGAAAGCCTAAGCCAACTCACGGAAAGGATTTCGGCAGACCGCTTGGGAGACATGCGAGTAGAACTACATAGCGCCCCCAGGGAAGTACGGGAACTAGCTCAAACCTTCGACAAAATGCTGGTGCGCCTTTCAGAAGCATGGGAACACCAACGACAATTAGCCAGCAACGTTTCCCACGAACTGCGTACCCCCCTCACCCTAGTGTCTGGCTATCTCCAAAGTACTCTACGGCGAGGCCAGAATCTCACCGAAACTCAGCGGGAAGCATTAACTATTGCAGCTTCGGAAGCAGAACGTACTGTCCAACTACTGCAAGACTTACTGGACTTAGCTAGAGCGGATAGCGGTAACATGCACTTCCAACTCCAATCCGTAGCTGTTAAAGATTTAGTAGCAGAAGTAGTAGAAATGACCCGACAAGGGAGCGATCGCATCATTGAATTACAATATCTCACTCACCCTATCCCTATTCAAGCAGACCCCCTGCGGCTGAAACAAGTATTAGTAAACTTACTAGACAACGCCATTAAATATTCCGAGAAAGAAAAGCCCATCCAAGTCAGAATAGAAGAGAAAGACCATCTAATTTTAATTGCGGTAATAGATAGTGGTATAGGCATTCCCCTTTCCCAACAAGCAAGAATCTTCCAACGCTTTTATCGAGTAGACGAAGCAAGATCGCCCCAAACAGGAGGTACTGGTTTAGGTTTATCCATCGTCAAAACCCTCGTAGAAGGCATGGGAGGAACCATCTCAGTTCGTTCTCAACCAGCACAAGGAAGCACCTTTACTGTAGCTTTCCCTCTTCCCTTTAATTTTCAAGTAAAATAAGACGACGAATTGGATATTGAGACCGAGTTAGAAAACCAAAATAACCAGGATATTTAGCGGCCAGTTGATAAAAAAATAACTGCCAACCTAACCAGGAAAAAACAGCAGGAAACAAAGTGGAAATTCCATAGCTAAAATTACCTTGTTTAAGAGCGATTAAACCCCAATGCAATTGGAGATAGGTTTGAACAGTAGACAGTGAAGGTATTCTTCTATTAGGCTGAGGGCAGACCAAAGAATGAATTTTTTTCTTAATTAAAAGATTAGTTTTAAATTTTTGTTCCAGAGAAAATTTGCGATTAATACCTTCATGCCAAACTGTGCGATAAGCAAGACATTGATTGATAAAAATGCCATCTCCAAAGCGAGCAATTTTAATCCAAGAGTCGATATCATCGTAATTCTTATCTAAAATATAATCCCAACCCCCAGATTCCAGAAAAGCATGCCGACGGAAAGCAACTTGAATGGGAGTACCGAAAGGAACTAATTCTAAAAGCATGCCATAGTGCAGGTCTTCTTGGGGAATATAGAAAGCCTTTCCCGGACCTACTCGCCGGGTAAGACTTAGTTGAACTCCATTTTCATCTACTTGTGCTGCTTGTACCGAGCAAATTGCTGCTTGAGGACGAAGGGCGATGGCGCCCCTAATTTCTGCGATACAATTCTTGGCAAGATAGTCATCATCATCCATCAGCTTAATCCAATCACCAGTGGCTCTGGCAACTCCAGCATTTACAGATGCAGAATGACCCAAATTGTTAGCATTGCGCTGATATACTAGACGATTAGGAGCGAGGGATTGAGATAAATTAGCGACGTACTCCTGAGTTCCATCAGTAGAACAGTCATCCACCACAATTACTTCACAAGGTATTGTTTGTCCCAGAGCAGTATTAATCGCTCGACGCAACAAAGACAAACGATTGTAGGTAGTGATAACTATACTAAATTTCATC
>JH610950.1 GCA_000252485.1 Prochloron didemni P4-Papua_New_Guinea
TCTCTTCAGAGCGGGGTGCTGACCTCAAGCTTGCTCAAAGGATTCCACTCTTGGAATTATACAAAGCATTCTGGAGTCCAGCTACCGTGTAAACCGTAAGGAATGTGATGTTGCAAATGGATAGTGGCCATGGCCCCCCGATTCAAATCCCGTCCATCTAAAATAACCACATCAGAGCGATGATACTCACTATCGTATTGGTTGTTTGTTGTTGGTTGTTTGTTGTTGGTTGTTTGCCATTAATGGCAATGGGCAATATTTTTAAGATTTATTACTTTTTATATGTAATTGTAAAGCAATAACTATAGAGGAGCAAAAAAATGATAGGTAAACTAGGGCAGCAAATTCGTAGTTCTTTGTCCGATGTTCGCGAGTTTGGTTTCGTGGCGATCACCATTCTGGCAGTCAGCTTCCTAATATTGGCACTGCGTCATGGGGGTAGATTGGAGTCTTGGGAACTACAAACCTATGACGAACTAGTGCGTTGGCAAGAAGAGCAAGAACCAGATTCTCGGTTGTTGTTGGTGACTTTTGATGAGGAAGATATTCGCCAACTGAAACAATGGCCATTTTCTGACCGTATTTACGCCCAGCTCTTAAGTACGTTGCAATCTTATCAACCCAAGGCGATCGGACTGGACGTATATCGAGATTTTCCCGTAGAACCAGGTTATGAAGAATTTGTGGAACAATTACAACAACCCAATGTATTTGCTATTCGCAGTATCGATACCCTCAGCGGAACTCCCGCACCCCCATCTATAGCAAGTCAACGAGTGGGCTTCAATGACATACTAGTAGATCCAGATGGAGTAGTTCGCCGCAATCTTTTCTTTGCTGGTTCCCCAGATGGCACTCTTTATTCTTTTTCCCTGCGGTTAGCACTGGCATATTTGAAAGACCAGGGTATTTCCCCTCAATCCAGCAAGGAAAATCCTCAGTATCTCCAGTTAGGAGCAACAACTTTATTTCCTCTTCAACCTAATAGCGGCAGTTATAGTAAAATTGGCACTGGCGGCGGTTATCAAATTTTACTCAATTACCGCACAGGAAAGGAGATTGCTCCTACAGTTTCTTTTCGTCAAGTGCTGGCAGGGGAAATTAAACCAGAATTAGTCAAAGATAAAATAGTCCTAATTGGTTCCACAGCCTCCAGTCTCAAAGACGATTTTTTTACTCCCTATAGCCAAGGGGAATCCTCAAGTCAAAAAATGCCTGGGGTAATAGTTCACGCTCAAATGGTGAGCCAGTTATTGGATGCAGCCACAGGAGACCGTTCCCTATTTTGGTTTTGGTCAGAAGAACAAGAAATCCTGTGGATTGTAGGTTGGGTATTCTTAGGAGCCATTATTGCTTGGAGTTTCCGCCATCCAGTTGTTCTCACTATTTTTGTGGCTGGTAGTTTGGCTGGCTTATTAACTATTGTCAACTATCTTTTTAGTATTTCTGGCTGGATACCGCTGATTGCTCCAGGGCTAGGATTCGTAATAGTAATAGGAATTACTATTACCTATCAATCCTATCAAGACCATCAGCAGCAACAAATCGTTATGAAACTGCTGGGTCAGAATACCTCGCCAGAAATTGCCAACGCCTTGTGGCAAGAGCGCGATCGCCTGCTCACTTCCGGCAAATTGCCGGGAGTATCTCTAACTGCCACATTACTATTTTTAGACCTAAAGGGATTTAGCACTATTTCCGAAACCATGACTCCAGAAGAGTTACTCAATTGGTTGAACGAACTATTAGGAGAAATTGGCCATGAAATAGTAGTCCACAAAGGAATTATTAATAAATTCACTGGAGATGGTTTGATGGCAGTATTTGGCGTACCCATACCCCGAACCAAACCAGAAGAGATTGCCGCTGATGCTCGCAACTCCGTCAATTGTTCCTTGGCCATCGCCCATTACTTAGATGAGATTAATGTTAATTGGCAAAAGCAAGGTTTACCCCTCATGCAGATGCGTATAGGAATTTTTACTGGACCGATAGTAGCTGGTAGTTTAGGAGGCAAAGACAGAATCGAATATGGAGTTATTGGCGATACAGTCAATACTGCAGCTCGTCTAGAAGGCTGCGAAAAACACCGTCAACCTTCCAACTGTCGCATTCTCATTGGCCAAGAAACTTTAGTTCATCTAGGGGATGAGTTTGAAGTGGAAGCCTGGGGCTCTTTAGCTCTTAAAGGTAAACAACAAATGGTGGATGTTTATCGAGTTGTTAGGAATAAAAATTTGCCTGAAGAAGAGGGAAGAAATGAACAATGAACAATGAACAATGAACAATTAACAATTAACAATTAACAATTCTGGAAAGCTTTTACGTATTATAGCGCGTAGCGCTATATAACTCGACCGAATCTTGAAATTGACAACAAGCTAAAACCCAAGAGGAATAAGGCTTTTCTAGTTTCTGCCATTTTTTGCGGAGACATTCGCCACGAATTAAATTTTGAATTTTGAATTTTGAATTTTGAATTCGACCTCAGGAGCTATCAACTGTCCACTCGACCGAATCTTGAAATTGACAACAAGCTAAAACCCAAGAGGAATAAGGCTTTTCTAGTTTCTGCCATTTTTTGCGGAGACATTCGTCAATTTTTAAATTTTGAATTTTGAATTTTGAATTTTGAATTCGACCGAAGGAGCTATCAACTATCAACTGCTAAAAATAGGGGGTAGAGATTCTGACTGCGGCGCTGTTGCAATAGTTTTTTCCGCCTCTGTAATTCCCTTCATATTCAACTCTTCAGAATCTAAACAAATTACTTTCACGTCATAGAGACTTTCAATCCAAACCCTGGCACCACATTTTGGATTGTGGGGTCGATAAACAACCCGACATCCTCCCGGTACTTCCACTTCATGGCCATAGAGATTGCTATTGCCTTTTTTTACTGTAATTACCGGTTGCTGCTCGTCCCGTTTCAGATTCTGTCTGATGCGCTGTCCGTTGACATGAATGATGGTTTTAGCTGGCTTGCGGGGATTTTTCCACTTGGGAGCTGGTCCTCTCTTGCCCTTGCTAATGAAGGGACGACCGTCAAATAAAGGAATTAGCCACATTCTACCGCATTTATAAGCCCCTTCTACTCGACCTTGGGCCAGAAGCACCCGCAATCTGGCCCCGGAAATGCCTAAAATGTCTGCTGCTTTTTTGGTGGTGACAATCATAATGAACTAGTAAATTTTTGTTGTAATAGTTTTATTATAGACAAGCAAATGGCTAATGTCAAGGGGGTAAAGAAAAAAAATTTAGATAGACAAAAATGCTTGCTGTCCCTTAGCTAGTAATAGTTTGAGCAGATTTTTCCCGATTTCAGATGATTGTGGAGTTGATAGTGATATTAGCTCTTGTCTAGCCCTAGCCCCCTAACCCCCATGGGAGAAAAAAACTTGACAGTTACTATGGTATCTAAAATCTAAATCAAAAATGGCGGGGCATTACCAAACATCCTCAAATTTGGAACAATGCGGCTTGTATTGAAGGTACTCAAATTCCTGTTTGGGTTTTGATTGGTGCTTGTCGCGCTGGAATAAGCGAGTCAAATCTATTAGCAACATACTCACTTGTTTCTGCAATAGATTTGGTCAATGCTCGAACTTATGCACAAGTACATTCACAAGAAATTGAAAGTGCAATTGAAGAAAATCAGGAATCCTACGATAATTTGTTGGAAACAGCAGAGCTTCTTTCTATTCCGGGTCTACAAGAAAGTTTGCAGGAATCGATGGAACAGGTTGAAAGAGGGGAAACCTATTCCTTGGACGAAGTGTTTGGAGATTTGGAATGAAACCTACGAAAAATAAACTTCGCATAAACCCATCCTCATTATACAGCACCTATGGTAAAGAATATGATATTATTACACATCTCCAAAAACTAGGGGTGCAATCCCGATAATAAGGATTTTAGAACCTTTTCTGGAGGTATCTATTGAATGAGTTGAGTGATTAATCCCATGAAAAAATACATTTCGATTGT
>JH610951.1 GCA_000252485.1 Prochloron didemni P4-Papua_New_Guinea
TTCGATTGTTTTAGTCTTTGCAGCATTAGCAGGTTCAGGGTGTCGAGCATTAAAAAATGCTGATAAAATCGTGAAGGGAGCTGGCAAAGTTATAAAAGAAGTCCCACCCCCAAGATCAACAAAGGGTGCGGCTAAAGCAGTTACAAAATTTATTCAAGCTGTAGGAAAAAATGGAGAGCATGCAGTCCAAGCTGGTCGTGAAGCCGGAATAAGTTACTTGAGGCATCAGCGTAAAACTGGCAAGCTTATTTCCAAATCTACATTGGAGGAAGTTATCCTTAAAACCCTTCAGGAGGAAATAGACAAGACAGGGCAGCAAATTGCTAGATACGAGATTAAAGATGCTGCTGAGGCGATTGCATTGAGTATCTTGGCATCAGTAGATAATGATGAGGAGACGAAATAGTGGTAAGTACGCAAGAAAAAACGGAGAAGGTGAAGAAGATCCTTAAGGGATTAGCAAAGGTAAAAAAGGCCCAAAAAGAGGCAGTTAAGAAGAGAAAGATTAGAAAGTATATCAAGTTAACTGGCAAAGCTATTAGGACGAGCCTATGGGTTACGCCTCTGATTATAGGCTTGATTAACCCTGCAGCTGCAGCTGCAGAAGTAGAAGACGATGACTGCGAAGGTGATGTTGACATTAGTTATGAGCTTGAGATTTTGGGCGATATCGATCCAGAAATTTTGGAGTCTGTTAATGAACTCTTCGATGAATTTGATGCATTGGGGAATTTCCTAGACGATGAAGTTCTCGACTCTATTGTCGATCAAATTGATCCCACCGAACTTGATATAGAGGATATAAACGTTGCAGAGGAAATGGTCGATAGCCTTTGCGCAGACTTGGAGACGGCTGGTTTTTAGAGCTTTTGTTATACAAAGTTGCCCCCTAAATCCCCCCATGTTGGGGGCTTAGAGGGCTAAATCGTATAGGTACGATATATTCGGATTGATATTAAATTGGGAAAATAGGCGCTAAAGCCAAAATGTTAGCGCCTAAGTAGATTGTTAATTAAGGGTTTTCGCTTTTGTCGGTTTGAAAATAGAGCGCCACTAGGAAAATAGTGGGAACAAACACAAAAAGAATACTGGCAATAAAACCAAGATCGTTAACTTGCATCGAAAAACAGCCTCCCTGTAAATTTATTTAAACCATTTGTTTTTAGGATATCATCAGAGAGGCTTATCGTGAGGTTAAGGTTTTGTTTTGACGCTGACCGCTCCATTAACCAAAGTTTGGCAAGCTAAACGGTAACTAGAGGGTTTCCGTCTCAATCTTTGTTCTTCAAAGGCTGTACGGGGAGAAAGGTTTTCCATTCCGGAAATAATCTCAACGACACAAGTACCGCATTGACCGTATCCACCGCAGTTTACCACTTTGCCTCTGAGGGTATAGATATCGATCTGGTTCTGAATCGCTTTTTCCCTCAAATTAGCACCATCAGCAGCTTTTACTAGTTTATCTTCGTTGATGAACGAGATATTTGCCATTTCCTCTCCTTAAAATTAGCCTCTTATATTAAGAAATTATAAAAAATTTGCCTATCTTGCTGGTAGCCGTAGAGAAATATGCTATACCCAGAAATTTAAGGTGGTGACGAGCGAAGGAAAGAAGAAGGAAAGAAATTGGCTTAGATTTTATCGAACAGTCGATTGTCTGGTAGATTGCTCACAGCTCGTTCTAGAGCTGCCAGTCTTTGATTGTAGTTGATAATGGCACTGAGGAGGTTTCCTCGAGCATTAGTCAGTTCCGTCTGAGCTTCAATCACATCGGTTTGGATCCCCACACCAGCTTGGAAGCGCAAACGAGCCAGTCGCAAACTTTCTTCAGCTAAGGTGACGGCTATTTTAGCAGTTTCGATGTTTTTCTGGTTCGCTTCTAGCTCGTAATAAGCTTGTTCTACCTGCAAACGAATCTCGTTACGCTGGTTGGCAAACTGAGTTTCCGCGATCGCCACATCCACTATTTCCTGATTTCTCCTGGCTTTGGCAGTGCCCCCATCGAATAAAGTCCATCGCAGCCTCGCTCCCAGGGTAAGGCCATCAGCTGGACCCACCTCATCATTTAAAACTTCCAAAACATCGTAAGTAGCAAATAAACTGACTGTGGGTCTGATGGCTGCTAATTGAACAATTTGCTGCTCTTCGTCTATTTCTCGTTGCAACAAAAATTGCTCCAACTCCGCCCGATTTCTGTAAGCCAGGACAATGGTCTCTTCTAGAGAAAGGTTCCAGTCTCCAGCAACTTCAATGGGGTCGGCAGCTTGGATATTCACCTGTTGTCCCGCACCCAACCGTTCTACCAGTTGTCGTTGGGCTGATTTCTCGTTAGAACTCGCCAGAGTTAGCCTTTGTTCTGCATTGGCTAAATCCACCTGCGCCCGCAAGACATCAAATTTGGTTCCTAAACCGGCTTTTTCCAGTAATTCCGCATCTCGTAAACTCTGTTTTGCTTCTTTGACCGCTGCTTGTTCAATCCCCACTTGAGCGTTAGCATTTTGCAAGTTGTAGTAATCGGTAGTAATCTCAAAGCGAATTTGTTCAGCGATTCTTTCTATGTCTAAAAGATCGACCCGAATCTGGGTTTCAGAAGCGCGAATTTGTGCGGACCTGCTGCCTCCAGTGTAAACATTGTAGTTTAATTGGAGATTGGCATTAAATGAACTGTTAATGGTGTCATTATCCAATAGATTTGAATTTCTCAGAGCTGCTCTTGCTAAGGATATTTCCGTGTTGGCGGAATCAGCCCTGGTAAAATCCACTTGAGTGCTGAGGGTGGGATATTTAGCCCCCAAAGCTTGCCGTAAAACTTCCCGAGAGCGTTCCAGTGCCAGTTTTGCTAGTTGCAAGTCTTGATTATTTTTTTCGCCCAGTTCGATCGCCTCTTTCAGGGTAATGGCCTGGGAATTTTCGATTCTGACTTCATCGGCTTCAGTGGGAAAAAGTAAAGGGTTGGGACTAGGGTTGAGGTCTTCAGTAGATTGGCTAATCAGGAGAAAATTTGGGGAAGATTCCGAGGAAGTGAGATTTTGTCCTTCAGGTGTTGTGGGTTCTATGACCTCGGTGGAGGAAAGTTCTGATTGGGTGTTAGAAGGGATTAGAGTTGTTTGGTTTGGTACAGGAAAACTAGGTTGTTGATAATCTGTCCGATCCACTACCGTAACCGAGACTTCCGAGTTTTCTTCTTTTTGTTCTATTCTCTCAGAAGAAGGAAGAAGTCCGTGGGATTTGGTTGAAACTGGAGATGATTCTAGTGCTGTTGCTGCGACTGAATAAGCCAAAGCTAAGACTGCACTCACACCACACAAGAGAAATTGACGAAAAACTAGCATTGAGCGTTTTCTTTCTAGTTTTGCATTCCTATAGTAACATGTAGTGAGTCTAATTCTCAGTAATATGCAAATTTTTGGTATAGCTGGCTACAGTTTTGTTTTTTTAACCGCAGATGAACACAGATGAACACAGATGATTGAGGATAGTTATTGTTGTTTGTTGTTTGTTGTTATAGCTTCTATTTAAATATGACTCAATTTTCTGTCTTTGTCAATCCCCATTCTTTCCTAAACTATTGCAAATAATTATCAGTAATTTGCAAGTTTTTGGTATAGCTGGCTACAGTTTTACCATGATGGGCTTTTTTAAACCACAGATGAACACAGATGAACACAGATGATTGAGGATAGTTATTGGTGGGAAGAACTATCAACTATCAACTATCAACTCTCAACTGCTTTATATTTCCGCAACAAAGATTTAAAGTGTTTGTTGCGGCGAAGAATATCTAAATCCTCATCCGTTCGAGCCAACTCTAAATACTTCTCTTGATTTAATTTAATTGCTTCCTCAATCCAACTAACAGCCAATTTCATCTTTTTTTGCAACCCATAGCAAAAGCCCTTATTATACATGCCATTAGCATGGTCTGGTTTAATTTCCAAAGAGCGATTGATACTAGCTATAGCTAAATTCACCTTTCCCATCAAAGCCAGAGCGTAACCTCGATTATCCCAAGCTTCGTGATTATTGGGATCGCACTCAATAGCTTTATCGTAAGAAGCAACGGCTTTTTTCCATTCTCCCTCTTTGCGCAAAAATACTCCTCGATTGTTCCAAGCGTGAGTTTCTAAAGGGTTGATTTCTAAAGCTTTCTCGAAACAGGCAAAAGATTCGTCTTTTCTCCCCAAACGATCCATAACTACCCCTCGATTGAGCCAACTCTCCATATGGTTGGGTTCTATTTCCAGGGCTTTATCGAAGTCAGACAAGGCTTCCTCATCTTGTTTGGCGAACAACAAAGCACAACCTCGATTGTACCACAGTTGTGCTTCATCTGGCTGGATGGCAATAGCTTTATCGAAACTGCGCAATCCAGCTTTCAATCTACCTAAATTTGCTTGGGCTTGGCCTCGATTGGAATAGGCTTTATAATAATCGGGATTTAATTCCAAACATTTGTCAAAACAGGGAATAGCCTCTAGTTCCCTCTTTAACTCCAGCAAACAATTACCCTTGTGAAACCAGGCTTCGTAATGGAAATGCTCCAGTTTGATTAATTGGGTAAAATTAGCTAAACTGTCTTCAAATCGCTGCCATTGATATAACACAAGACCTCGATTCAACCAAGCTTGTAAATCCAGAACGTTATATTTGAGTGCTTGATCGAAACTGGTGAGGGACTCTTCATATTGTTCCAAATGACCGAAGGCTAAACCGCGACAACACCAAGCACCACCTAAATCCGGTTTTAATTCTAAAGCATTGTCTAACAATTCAATTGCTTTGGTAAACTCTCTGGACTCTAAGGATTCTATTCCTTGACGAAATAAGGATTCTGCTTTTTCTTCTGTATTCATAGTGGATAGTGGATAGTGGATAGTGGATAGTGGATAGTGGATAGTGGATAGTGGATAGTGGATAGTGGATAGTGGATAGTGGATAGTGGATAGTTGATAGTGGATAGTGGATAGTGGATAGTGGATAGTGGATAGTGGATAGTGGATAGTGGATAGTAGGGAAAGTCCCCCTTTGATAAGGGGGATTTAGGGGGATAGGAAATTTACTCTTGAGGAGTAACATCCGGTAAAGGACGCTTCCACCAATAAAGCCATGCTAGTCCCAGAAGTCCGAAAGCGATCGCCCCCAAACTAACTAGTTGAGCGATACGCAACGGTCCCAACATCAAGCTATCAGTTCGCAACCCTTCAATCCAAACCCGACCGCTACTATAAGCTATCATGTAAACAAAAGCTAGGGTTCCCGTTTGTAACTTTTCTCGATGCTTTAATCCCCAAAAGAAAATAAACATCAGCAAAGCAAATACCATTATATTCCAAAGAGATTCGTAGAGAAACGTGGGATGAAAAAATTCCCGATCAATATACTGGAAGGGACGGTTATTGATAGGAATAAACAGTTTCCAAGGTAAATCTGTAGGACTACCGAAAGCTTCGGAATTAAAGAAATTTCCCCAACGTCCGATGGCCTGTCCTAAAATTAAAGAAGGGACTATTATATCCATTAACTGCCAAAAGGAAATTTTATTGAGACGGGCAAAAATAAGAGCGGCCATAGTGCCACCAATAATTGCCCCGTGAATGGCAATTCCGCCTTTCCAAATAGCGATAATATCTTCAGGACGATTGGCATAGGTTTGCCATTCAAAGAGGACGTAGTAAATTCTAGCACAGGGAATAGCAGCCAGAACCATCCAAACAGCAAAGTCTGGAATTAATTCTGGATTGACCTTTCTGCGAGAAGCTAGATATTGAGATAGATTAACCCCAATTAACACTGCTGAGGCAATTAATAACCCGTACCAGCGAAGAGCAAAGGAACCTATCTCAATAATTATAGGGCCTGGGGATTGAAATTGAAAGGCTAAAAGCATGTTGGTTGTTGGTTGTTGGTTGTTTTCGGTTTATTAAATTTTAGGTTGCGAGCCAATTCGCCGGGTTTCTGGCTTTACTTTAGGCTCTATCCCCATATTTTGGTAAGAAACCCGGTTTCTGAACCAGCGCCATCTACTTTAGTTGTTGGTTGTTGGTTATTTGTTGTTTGAATTAGTTAATTGAGAAATAGAAAGAAAGCAAAAAAACAGCAATTACCACAATAAAACCCCACCAATAACCATCTTATATCATCTGTGTTCATCTGTGTTCATCTGCGGTTCATATTTTCTTAGATTTCAATTTCTTGGTCTAGAATCTCAAGATTCCTGCGACAAGTCACAGTGTTGGGATGATTCGTTCCCAACTTCTTTTCGGCAATATCTAAAGCTTGTTGGTAGAGGGGTCTAGCTTCTTGGTACTTTCCTTGGGATTCGTAGAGATTTGCTAAGTTGTTGAGACTAGTGGCTACATCTGGATGTTCTTGTCCTAGGCGATCGCCCCTGGAGTAAATGGTTCCATTCCCAATGCTCTAATTCAACTAAATTTACAACATTCTTTGATTATACCTAATATCAAATCTGAAAATGCTTGCTACAAATATAATAGTATTTATAAATAATTAGTACAAGCTCTAACGCTGGATCCCCCTATCCCCCCTTGATCCCCCCTTGGTCCCCCCACCTGGGGGAAAAGAAAGGGGGGAGAAGAAAAAGTCCCCCTTTTTAAGGGGGGTTTAGGGGGATAGCATCCTTTTTCGTATTTGATATAATGAGTTACTGGTGAAAATAAAGCGATTTGTTTGAACCGCTTCGGAACTCACAGGCAAGATGCCTGTGCCACAATGAAGGCAGATAGATGATTATTTGGTGTTTACGATTCTTCTATATTGGCAGATGGTGATGCCAAAATTGATAAGCAAACAGATAGATAATTGAGTAGCTTTTAGGTAATTGAGATAGAGAAACTCAACACAACAATCGGTACTGTTGGGTTTCGTTACCTCAACCCAACCTACACAGGCAAGATGCCTGTGCCACGAAGAAAAAACTCACTCACAGGCAAGATGCCTGTGCCACTCAGAACGCAGATAGATGATTATTTGGTGTTTACGATTCTTTGCTTCGATAATGCCAAAAACAGGCAACAAACAACCAACACTTCGACTACGCTCAGTGCAGGCAACCAACAACCAACAACCAACAACAAATAACAAACTCATTCTTTTGGTTCGTAGTGGGGGCAATCTTCACAAGGACCGCAGGGATTAACTGCACAGCGAATATAAGGAGAATGGGCATTATAAAGACAGTTTGTATTACCAACAAAATAGCTATGGATTGGTTCTTGCTCCCCCTGATTGCTAGAGTTATCATTGCCAGGGACGGGTTCCCTTGGTTGTTGCTCATTTGTCACTCCAGAGCGATTGCCTCTTCTCCCACGTCGCAATCGCCGCCATTCTTTTTGCAAGGCTGACCACAGTGATTTAATCTGACGGTAAATATTGTTGACTAGTTTTTTAAACACATTTCTAACTGGTAACCATTGTGGGCAAACTTTCGGACTATCTGAGGATTAAATCCAGCAACATTTGTTTGAAGGTTAGTTCCCAACTGCTGCTAAATTTATCTCGATGGGGAAAAGCCGCCCTTAATTTCTTTCATTTTAATCTGTTTTGCTTGAACTGCCAACCTATTGAAACCTCATTTTTTCCATGGGGCGCAGGGTTCTACTTCCCTCACCCTGTCACCCCTAGGCTGTGTCAACTTTGTCGAAAATGAAGCATATCCATGGAACAAAGTTTTTTATCCGCTGTCAGAAGATAAAGCATAGTTTCCACTGCAGCTAATCCAACACCATCTTCTATCTTATTAAGATTAAACCAAGCACTGGCTTCGCAAACAATTTCCGAATTAGTGCGCAAGAGCTGATTATCCTTGGTAATAGCAAACAACATGTCATTTACTCCTGTGATGTGAGTCACAGTGCGACTGGTAACTTTAGCTCCCTCTTGATTGAGATCGACTCGAACCTGACTTGGCGATAGCAAGTGTTGCCACTAAATACTGCTACATTTCCTCCATTATAAATATAAGATTCCAGATGATCTAACATTTCCTGGGACCAATATTCGTCGTGACCCACAATCAGCATCAGATTATAATTAGCAAAGTCAATACTATTTAAATGTAAATCGATACTATTGCAAAATTATACTGCAATTTTATTGCTGCGAAGCCATTGCATGAAGAACAAGTCTGGTTTTTGGGAAATTGCCAAATCTGGAGGATCGATTAACGCACCGGGGCGATTGAAAGATACTTTGTAAGCGCGATCGCGCACGCTTTCATAAACGCATTTTCCTCCGGCAGTATTATAAGCTTGGGCCGTATTCATAGCATATTGAAAGACTATTTTCGATACGGAACCGGGGTGAATTTGCTTGACGACAAAATTAATAACTTTCTCGTCTCCATGCTTTACTTGGTAAAAGCCGCTTTGACCGTCGGCAGGAATGATAAAAGAGCAGACCTTCTCCCAGTTAAATCCTGTTGCCCAAGGGGAGGATTCCTTGGGTGGTTCTGGTTGAAAAGGAATCCCTTCTTCTAGCTTCAGGTAATAGGAAAAAGACTCAAAAGAAGTTCCGCAAACATATTCAATTTCCAAGGTAACTGGTTCTGTTACGGGTGGGTCGCTACTCAAATAAAAGTCTAGTTCTTCTCCGGGATAGACAGAAGTTGAAGATGGGTATCCTTTAATTATCATCGGTTATCTAGTAGTTGATAGTTGATAGTTGATAGTTGATAGTTGATAGTTGATAGTTGATAGTGGGTGTGGTCAAAACCCGTTGGTGAAACAGGATCCCCCCCAGCCCCCCTTCAA
>JH610952.1 GCA_000252485.1 Prochloron didemni P4-Papua_New_Guinea
AAGGGGGGATCAAGGGGGGATAGGGGGTACTCCAGATTTACCTAACACTGGCGTTACCGCAACATCAGCAATTACTTTTGACCGCACCCGTTGATAGTTGATAGTTGATAGTTGACAGTTGATAGTTGATAGTTGATAGTTGATAGTTGACAGTTGATAGTTGATAGTTGACAGTTGATATATCAAACCTACTATATTATTGAGAGTAGGGTGGGCATTGCCCACCACAGGACTTATAGCGCTACGCGCAATTCAAAATTCAAAATTCAAAATTCATTCAGAGGCTATGACTAGGTTTCAGGCTTTATTAATGTCCTAACCTAAATGCGTAGTGCTATATAGATAGGATTCAGTGTTATCTTGAAGAAAGAGAAACCTAGAAAAAGTTTTGAATTTGTTTTGCAATCAGTTGAGTTTTATTTATAACAATAAATATTTATACCATGGAGAACTAACAATTGTATTAAAAACATATAAAATCTTCAATAATCCTATTTTTAAAGATTATTTTAGATTTGTGATAGCACTGTAGCAAGAAAGGCGATCGCCAGGACTAATTTGTGCTATAGTATCCATATATTATATATAAGTTAATAAGAACAATCAAAAGCCCATAAACCAAAACGAAATGTTAGTTCCTCTCACTCGAGCCACATTTGAGGAAATTATTCCTTTAATTGCCACTGGACCTCAGTACACTCATTACTGGGGCAAGCCCAAAGATGTATTAAGACGGTTGTTGATTTCCGTAGTAGCTGTAGTATCGGCTTTGTTGCTGGTGCAGCTGATTGCTGGAGGTTCTAACGAACTAAAATTAATCTTTTGCACCATGGCTGGATTGTACTGGCTGTGGGGACCGGTATTTTTGGCCAGTAGGCGGAATGCAAATTGCCGTAAATTGTTTTATAGTGGTTTTTGGCGCGGTCAGGTGCTGGAAGTTTTTCTTACGGAAGAGTTGATTGGGGAAGAAAAAACTGTCAACGAACGAGGACAATTAGTTATTATCGAAAATCGAGAGCGCTGGATTAATTTAGTTTTGGGAGATCGAACGGGATTTACCGCTGAAGTGCAAGCACCTCTCCGTCGCATCCACAAAGCGATCGCTCCCGGTGAAACTGCCGAGTTATTGATTTTGTCCAGAAAATCAGATCTGAGTAGAGTCAGCAAAATCACCGATGCCTATCTCCCTGCTCATAATCTTTGGATCGGACAATATCCTTATTTACGGCGGGATGTTTTCCAGCAAGTTAGCCGTAAATTAAAATATAGATAAAATATTTTGTTAGCCATATCAACAGTTGCGTAAAATACCGTGTTAAACAATTAACCATCTTTTCAACATGCTTGAATTTTGAATTTTGAAGTCCCTAAACCTGTGACGATAAGGTTCGTTGGGCAGCATCGACCAAAACTTCATCCATCCAAGCATTTATACTTTTACCTGCTTGAGTTGCAGCTAGATAAATTTTTCGATGATGCTCTGGAGAAGTACGAAAGGGAAGCTTACCAGAAAAAGGCCGATCAGGTTCAACCTCTAGCTCCGCGCAAAACTCTAGATAATCATCTATAGAGTCTTGAAAAGCTTGCTGTGCTTCATCAAGCGTAACTCCTTTAAAAGTCACCACGTCCTTAATATCGATGACGCAACCGCAGAGCAACCTAGTGTCATAGTCTATCTCAACTTGACCTGTATAACCTTTGTACTTAAGAACCACTCTTGCCTCCTATTATAAGTTTTTGTCTTTTTTCTTTTTAGAGAGTGAGTATTATGCAAGCGAGAAAATTAGATTTTTTGGGAAAATTTTTGATAGCTACTCTATCGATAGATTAGAGAGTGAGTATTATTGCGATCGCTGCGCCGCTTTTAGCGATCAGACAATTGGATTTATTGTTCATTGTTTATTGTTCATTGTTCATTGTTCATTGTTCATTGTTCATTGTTCATTGTTTATTGTTCATTGTTCATTGTTCATTGTTCATTGTTCATTGTTCATTGTTCATTGTTCATTGTTCATTGTTCATTGTTCATTGTTCATTGTTCATTGTTCATTGTTCATTGTTCATTGTTCATTGTTCATTGTTCATTGTTCATTGTTTATTGCTCATTGCTCATTGCTATGGCATGTTCTAAATGCTTGATTAAAGTAGATTCTGGTAAAGGGCCTTGAAGATGACTCCAAGGCAAGATTTTTCCCGGTTGCCAATCTTGATGGACGTAATATTCTAATTCGGGTAATTGTCCCCTGAGTTCTTTAAAACCACGTTTGTAACTGCCGAGGGAATCTCCATATTCTCGGGTTAATTCTAATAAGGGAGCGAGACGGCGATCGCCTCGAGAAATCAAAGCTTGAATCACTGACCAATTATAACTTTCCGGTCGAAATTCTATTCCCTGTTTTCCCAGTTGTTTTTGCAACCACTGCAATTTCTTTTTTCCTTCTTGCTTGACTCCGAACCATTGAAAAGGAGTATGAGATTTAGGGACGAAGGTACTGCAACCGAAAGTTAAACGCAAACCAGGAGCAGCTTTTTTGACTGCCATTAGCATTTTAACCGTAGCTTCTAAGTCTTCTAACTCTTCTCCAGGAATACCTACCATGCCGTAAAATTTAATTCCCTTTAAACCTCCTACTTTGGCATTAACTGCTGCTTGCACAATTTCTTCGTTAGTTAATTTTTTATTCACAATTTGTCGCAGTCTTTCTGAACCGCTTTCTACGGCAATGGTGAGAGAGCGAGTATCTCTTTGAGCCAGAATTTTTGCTAATTTCTCCGTTACTGTGTTAGTGCGTACTGAAGCAATACTCAAACGCACTCCATCGTATTGGGGTTGAGCGAGATAATCTAATAATGCTTCAAACTGGGGATGTTGAGTGACGGATGCTCCTAATAAACCCAGGCGATCGCTTACTTTCAAACCTCGTTCGATAGCGGGAATTAAAGAATCGGTTAAACTAGCAGTGCGAAAAGGTAAAGTGAGATAACTGGCCAAACAAAAGCGGCACATTTCTGGGCAACTGCGCACTACTTCTACCATGTAGATATTTTCCCAAGCAGCATGTTTTGTAACTACAGTAGAAGCGGAAAGAGTATTGCCTCGATAAGTTTGTTTTTCAACTTGGGAGGGAATAGCTTGAGTTAGAGGTTGGATGGATTTAATTTCTCCATCGGCACTGGTATAAGCTATGTGGTAGAGACTGGGAATGTAGATACCGGGAATGGAAGCAAGATGGAGTAATTGATGAGAGCGAGACTCTTGTCTAACTTCTTGATAACCATGGATAAAACTATCCAGCAGGTTTTCTCCATCTCCCAACAAAATAATATCGAAGAAAGGAGCAAAAGGTTCTGGATTGGCAGTTAAAACCGGACCTCCACCGAATACTAAAGGATGGTTTTCACCCCGTTCTTCAGCTCGAAAAGGAATGTCTAGGGATTCCAATAAGTTGAGGATATTGATATAGTCCAGTTCCCAAGAAAGAGAGAAACCGAGAATTTCTGGAGAACGGGGTAAAGGTTCTTTGGTGTCGGTAAAGAGACGACTAACCTGTAGGTCAGAACGCATGGCCAAAGTTGCCCAAACAATTTGGTAACCTAAGCTGGTAATACCGATGCTATATTGGTTGGGAAAGGCAAAAATGATGGGAATAGCATCAGGTTTGGCTTTTGCTGGAGTGAATAGCAGGCGTTCGGATTGAAATACAGTCACAAATTAATTAGTTAATAGATAGATAGCAGTTGACAGTTGATAGTTGACAGTTGATAGTTATACAATAACCGGTTAGTTGTTCTTATTCAATACTAAACACTTTCTTCCTACGAAAGTGTTTTTTAGTAGGGTGCGGCACTGCCCACCACAGCATCTATAGCGCTACGCGCAATTCAAAATTCAAAATTCAAAATTCAAAAAGATGGCTATGACTAGGTTTCAGGCTTTATTAATGTCCTAACCTAAATGCGTAGTGCTATATATAAAGGTGATCCAGCCGATGAAGTACTTTTGTATAAAAATGTAGTAGGCAAAGACACCAGGGCGAAGCGCTATAAATACTATTTTATTTATATATTGGGGGGTTGTGGTGGGCGATGCCCACCCTACAAGATTAAATCAGATTCCAACTTAGTGTTATTGAAGTTGATAAATCAGTAGGTTGGGTTGAGGTCACAAAACCCAACAAGCCAAAAG
>JH610953.1 GCA_000252485.1 Prochloron didemni P4-Papua_New_Guinea
CCCAACCTACAATTACTCACTTAAAAGTCCCCCTTTTGAAGGGGGATTTAGGGGGTAGGTTTATAGTGGAAGACAGATTAAACAGCGTCGTTAATGGCTTGTAAAGGATAAGTCACCGTTTCAATCCCGGTCAGAGTCATTAAGACCAAAGAATAATTTTCCAAACTGGAATTGCTCTTCACAACATTGGACATGCTGGGTAGAGTTTCCAAAATGGGACCCATGGACCGAGTGCTGGCATTAATTTTCCTGTAGTTTAAGCCCCCATTACTTTTGAACCAAGTTTTGATGCTAGCTAAAGAGACTACCAAATTTTGAGCATGTTCCTGAGCTTCATCCCGCTCCAGTCCAGCCCTGAGAAAAGACTCTTGGAAGGTATTGTATAACAATGTAACGTCATTATCGCTTCTTTGAGCTAACAAGGGAACAGATCGGGATGAGGCGACTAAGACACCATTGGAGTCAGAAGATGCAGCAAACAATAATTCTTTGACATCTCCAGGACTGATGCTAATCATCAAGTTACCCATAGCAGCAGAGAATTGTGTTGTTGAGACTGTGACTCCTGTAGAAAGGGTAGGGTCAGTAGCACCGCTTTGACTCAACAGGGCATTGATTTGCTGTTGAACCCCATTTTGGGCTTGAGTGGTGGTCAGTTCTCCTGTCCTAGCTCCAAGAATTTCTCGCGCTATTTGAATGGAAGAAACATTGGAGCTAGCCAATGTGTCGGTTCCTTCAACAGGAGTCTCCTGAGGGACACCGGAACCGGAACTATCCCCGGAGAAGAGGTTGGTTTCATCGGATTGATTACTATCAGGAAAGACATTGGTTACATCGGATTGATTACTATCAGGAAAGACATTGGTTACATCCGATTGATTGCCAGTTTGAGCTTTAACTGAACCAACACCCATGAAGAGAAAAGAAGCAACTAATCCTCCACAAACTAACCGATTAATCTTCTTGAATTGCATTGTTTTCCTCCCAGTAGTTAATTTTTAGAACGAGTAGGACGCACCCACAGAGATGGAGAAACGCACTTCATCATTGGCTTCTCCAGTCAGGTCTTGGAACACGGGAGTAATAACCAAGGGGAAATTGCGGATTGGTACTACCGAAACCCCAGCGTTCAAATCTTGTCCGGTCCAGTCAGCAAAAACACTCACTGGTTCAAAAACCCGCAAGCCTACAGAGCCAAATACTCCGAGGGTATCTTCGTCTAAGTTGTCGAAAGCGCGAAAACGTCCGCCCCCAACTCCCAGGGAAAGATTAAGGCGGCTGAAAGCATGTCGAGTGCTGGGTTTCAATTTAAATACTTTCCCTACTACACCGTAACCGCTCGAAGTACTGTCGCTATCTTCGCTCAAAATCAGGTTTTCAATCCCGGCAGCTATGCCAAAGTCCCCCTTAAAGGCGCGGTGCAGCTTGAAGCTAACTCCCACCCGGTCGAAGAAACCGCTGTCAATGGTGGATAAAGAAGTAACGGTAGTGTCTAATCCTACATATCTTGGGTCGCCGAGACCGAAACCGAAGGCTACAGCACCGTCATCATTGCCGTTATTTCGAGTCTCTGCTTGATATGACAAGGCAGTATATATAGTCCCCCAATAAGCACCAAAGGGACTGGGGGAACCGCCGCTAACTGCAGGTGAGCTGAGATAAATTTGCCGCAGGTCGGTGGTATTATCTAAACTGGCAAGGCGAGCCCTCAAGTCCCTCAGTTGAGCGGGACTGGGAGTTGCTGGTTTCGGCTCTGGTTTCGGGTCAACAGGAGCCCGTTCATCTGGTTTTTTCGCTACCGTAAAGCCCACAATATAGCGAGAGGCGCGATCGCTTTCATTAAGAGCGGTAAGTCGCCCTGCATCTACTAAAGCTTGATATACAAAAGCGGCTATCTCAGCTCTCGTTGCCTGTCTCTCGGGATAGAGAAAATTGCGGTTGGGATAGCTAACCACTAATTCATTTTCCGTGGCTGCAGCAGCGCCGTTGATAGCATAAGAAGGGATACTGCTGGCATCTCGGTAGACGCTTAAAATGGTGGAAGGATTGCCCTGGGGGCGCAAATCCAAGCCAGAAGCTAAGGCAATTAAGGCATTAACCCGAAGAATATCTTTATTGGGTCTGAAGGTGCGATCGGGAAATCCTTGCAAAAAGCCCATGAGGTGGGCACGTTGTATTTGAGAAGCAGCCCAATCATTGCTGGGAACGTCCCTAAAGCGAATTGGTTGCCTTTCAAAGGGTTCGTTAAAGGCGTTGTTGATAATGGAAGCAAACTGGGCGCGAGTTACTGGTTCGTTGGGACGGAAAGTGCGATCTGGGAAACCAGCAATAATCCCCTGTTGGTTGAGAATGACAATAAAGGTTTCAGCCCAGTGACCGCGAATATCTGTGAGTCGGGTTTGAACTAGTTCAACAGGCTCATCATGGTGCGCTACAGAGGGTTTGGGCTCATGGTGCGCTACAGAGGGTTTGGGCTCATGGTGCGCTACAGAGGGTTTGGGCTCATGGTGCGCTACAGAGGGTTTGGGCTCATGGTGCGCTACAGAGATCTTGGCATCATGGTGCGCTACTATAGAGGGGGGGGTTTGGGCCATAGCCTCTGGCAGGTAATTTGCCCCTGCCATTAGGGATAATGCCCCCAGGGCTAAGGAAGGTATTTTGGCTCCCTTTGTTGTTTTGCTTGTTTTACTCGTTTTGCTCATAGTTAAATTTTTTTTCACTCCTCAATTAATTCAAACATCTAATTGCTTCTAATAAGGCAGTTGCCTTATTGATACTTTCTTGATATTCCGTTTCCGGGACGGAATCTGCCACCAGTCCAGCCCCTGCTTGTACGGAAACCTCTTGTTTGCCGTTCTTTCCTTGACGAACTATGGCGGTGCGAATAGCGATGGCGCTATTGAGCTGGCCTTCAAAGTCATAATAGCCGTAAACTCCAGAGTAAGGCCCTCGTCGTTCCGGTTCCAATTCCCGAATAATTTCCATGGCTCTTATTTTCGGAGCCCCACTGACGGTTCCTGCGGGAAAGCAAGCTGCTAATAAGTCCCAAGCAGTTTGATCTGCTGCTAGTTCTCCCACTACGTTACTCACTATGTGCATGACGTGGGAATAGCGTTCGATAACCATTAATTGGTCTACGAAAACACTACCTTTGACGCAGACGCGACCTAAATCGTTCCGACCTAGGTCTACTAACATGACATGCTCCGCTCTTTCCTTGGGATCTGCCAGCAATTCTTGGGCTAAAGACTGGTCCTCTGCTGGGGTTGTTCCTCTGGGTTTGGTTCCGGCAATAGGTCGTAGAGTTGCTTTTATCTCACCGTTGTCCTCCTTTTCTGCCTTCACCATTATTTCTGGGGAGGAACCAATAATTTGCCAATGCTTAAAGTTATAGTAGGCCATGTAGGGGGAAGGATTGATTTGCCGTAGGGAGCGGTAAAGGTCAAAAGGATTACCCTGGTAGGAAGCGGTTAGTTTCTGAGAGATAACTACCTGAAAGATATCTCCAGCACGTATATATTCTTTGGCCTTCTCTACATGGTCACAGAAATCTTCAGGACTTGTATTGCTGTGATATTCTAAGTTGGTACTATTTTCTTTATTGCTAGGAGAGACCCAGCTCAAAGCTTTGGCTTCTACTGGGAGGGGTAGTTGTAACTTCAGGACCAACTTAGTAACGCGATCGCATGCTTCCCAATAAACTTGCTGTAGTTCTTTCCCACCATTGCGCAAATCCCCATAGGCTATAGCCCAAATTTTTCGTTTAACTTGGTCAAATACAATTAAGTTATCTACTTGCAGCCAAATCCCGTCAGGCAAATCCTCCTCGGTTTCAGGATAGATGGGTACTCTCGGCTCCAGCCAGTTAATTACTTCGTAGCCCCAAAAGCCAAACAAACCGCCGATCCCTTTAGGAAGTTGAGGCGATTTTACTGGTTGGATCGGTGCGAGACAGTCAGCTAAAACAGCTAAAGGATCGTCAGAAAATTCTTTAATCTTGCCATCCCGATCTACTTGAGTGGTTTTCTTGCCTTTAGTTTCCAGCACCCAAACCGGATCGCAGCCCAAAAAACTGTAGCGTCCTAGTTTTTCTCCTCCTTCTACTGATTCTAATAGGAAGCTGTAGGGTTGCCCCGCACAAACTTTATACCAAGCAGAAACAGGGGTTTCTAAATCCGCTACTAATTCTTGATAAACTGGGATAAAGTTTCCCTGATCCGCCATTGCTAGAAACTGCTGGAAATTTGGCTCTATCATGTCAATGAACAATTATCAATGAACAATTATCAATTAAGAGAAAATAATTAATTGACTGCATTAGATCTGGAGATTTTTCTACTGTTTAATTATAACGAAGAGAAGGTAGCGATCTCCTAGCTCGGCGCGGAGATCGCTGGCTGGCTATTATGCCTCGTAAGGGGCTTTACCAGAGAACTTCAGAGTTGCAGGTTCTGGGTTGTCACCGATTTTTCTGTCAATTTTGCCGTTGAATTCGCGACCTTCATTGACTTTCTCGGGGAAGACACCATCTGCAGGATGAAGCAAGGTGGTTTCACCGCTGGGAAGAACTCGATGAATCTTGTAATCGAGAATCTTGGGCTTAAAAGTGCGCAGTTGGGTTCCCAAAGCGAGGCATTGTTCTTTGCGAGCTAAATAAAGAAGATTTTCGCCTTCATTCATAATTGCCGCACCGCCAGTAGGCATTTCAAACACCTGTTCCGATGTACTGGACCAGGTAATAGCGTATTTTTCTTCTACTTCGGCTTTGGTGAGCAAGCCACCAGTACTACCGCCAAATTTAGGAGGATTTCCGGAAAGCGTTTCTGACATAGTTATATTTTCTCTGAAAACTTTCTTTGGGCATGCTATCACTCAAGCGATCGCTCTTTGAACCATTGTCAAGAACTGTAACATTTGTTGTTGTTGGTTGTTTGTTATTTGTTGTTGGTTGGTGGCACGGGCTTCCAGCCTGTGCTAGTCGAAAACCAAAGGCAAAGTAAAATAAAACTCGCTACCCCGGTCTTTGCCGGAAGATTCTGCCCAAATATCTCCCCCCCAACCCTTGACAATTTGACGACAAATTGCTAAACCCAAACCGGTTCCCCCCACGCTGCGGCGCAAAGCTCCTTCTTCTTGGTAGAAGCGATCGAAGACTTTCTCGAGGCGATCGCTTTCTATTCCCCGACCGTTATCAGCTAGAGCAACTTGCAAGCGATCACTGCCGCTGCGATCCACAGTTACCCTCACCCAACCTGATTCGGGAGTAAATTTACAGCTATTATCCAGCAATTTTACCAGCAATTCCACTAACCACTCTCCGTCCCCTTGCACTAAGGGTAATTGTTCTGACACTTCTAGGCGAATCTCCGGCAGCTTTTTCTGGAAGTAACGAGCGCGAATATTGCTAACTGCTAGTTCGATACATTCATTGAGAGAGAGGGGTTCCAGATGCCATTGTACCCTACCGCTTTCTAGTTCGGAGAGAATGAGGAAGTCCTGGATTAGAGTACGCATGCGCTCCGCATCGTTGAGGGCGGTATCCAGCATTATTTGACGCATTGCTGGCTCCATGTCCGGTTCGCTGGCGAGACTTTCCAAACAGACTTGAATGGTAGATAAGGGGGTGCGCAGTTCGTGACCGGTAATGGCCACTAGGTTAGAACGAGTGCGGTCTAAGGCTTCTAATTGCTGATTCAAGTATTGGAGGTTGGCGTAGGCTTCTGCTTGAATCAGGGCAACTCCAATTTGAGTGGCTACTGCATCTACCAAAGCAATATCTTCCGGTTTCCAAGGAGATGTTTCCGGACCGCAATGGTGCAATTCCACCATTCCTAGGAGTCGGTCTTGATAGATAACTGGTACTAGCATCCAAGAGAAAATGGAACAGCTTTTTACTAGACTGGGTAAGGAGTTGTTATCACTATGGATAGAGTTAATGCGGGGGTCGGTAAATGTATTTTCAATGCTCAGTGACTCTCTGAATTCTACCACTTCCTTAAAGAGAGGATTTTGGCCCAGAGGCCAAGTTCTGCCTTTGATGGAGCTGATTCCTGGACTTACAAATTCATGGTCTATGGTAGCAGTGGGGTTGGTTGCTTCGCAGCGGTAAACCAAGCAGCGACAAACCCCCAGTCCTTCTCCTAGCCTTTGGACTGCCACTTGGAGAATTTTGTCCGGGTCCAGCGATCGCCTGATGGCCCCAATAACGGAATTGAGCAGTCTTTCTTTCTGTTCTTTAGCAATTAGGGAACGATTGGCTTTAATTAATTTATATTGTCCTGCCTGCAAATAAGCCACCAGTCTTTCTACGAAGGGGTCGGCACTGCCGAGGGGGGAGTTAAATATCTGGTTTTGTTCCTCTACTGTTGGCTGTGGTAAATATTGTCTCTTGGCTTGTTCTATTTTTTCTTCTAATTCCGGTCGATAGACTAAGATGCGGTTTAAGAGGATATTGGCTGCTGTCTCGGTTACTTGGCGATCGAAAGTCCAGATTCCCTCGAAGCGACGACTGTTATCTGCTACTTTGTTTTTCGGCAGTACCGCAGGGATTTTTTCTGGCGGGAGGGCTTTTTCCCGACAAATCAGACAGCCAGCATATTGGTGGGAGAGAACCACTAAATGCCATTCTTGAGCTAGAGGGTCTTGGGGAGTAAAGGCGATGGTCTCGTAAATACCGGAACCGTTGGCAAAATCAGTTTCTGGGGCGCAGAGGACGTATAATTGGGAAGTTTTCTGGGCAATACGCCCGTACCGATGAGCTTCCTGGCGGTAGAAGCGCTCTTTTTGCAAGCTGGCAATAGCAAGTGGTTGCTCGGACCCAGCTAATAACAAATCTTCCATCGCATGGGAAAGAGCGGTGAGGGAAGATTTGAAATACATTTGCGGTCGCAAACTAGGTAGGACTTGCAGTAGCTCTGCTAACACGGAAGTGGCGATGGTCATCAAGATGGTTTCTCTGTGGCAGTTAGAACAATCCCTTCTACCTTTATACTCTGTAGGAGTGAGGTCTGCTGCTCAAATCCAATCCATTAATATCAAATCTTTTGGCTTGTTGGGCGTTGCCTCAACGGAACCTACGAAAAATCAACTATTTGTAGCAAATATTTTCCTAATTCATATAGGCTAGATCTGAGAAGAATTTTACCATTTGCTTCTATGAGCCAGATCCGCGTCCCTCAATCCTGGGAAATACCTGAAAGTGCTGTAACTTCCGAAAGCGCTTATTACAATCGCCGTCGCTTCCTCAAGACTTTGATTGGTGCGGGGATTGGTGCCAGTATTCTACCGCTAACTGCTTGTCAGTCCTCTTCTTCGGAAACCCCATTAGAAGCTAGTCTGAATTTACCCAAGTTAAAGTTTACTACCAATGGGGCTTTTGCCTCTGTAGACCGACCGCAAACAGATCGAGATTTGGCGGGACGGTACAACAATTTTTACGAGTTTGGTGGCAACAAGAATATTTGGTTGAAAGCGCAGAATTTGCCTTTGGATAATTGGAAAGTAGAAGTAACGGGATTAGTTAAATATCCTCGTACTTACGACTTAGACGATTTGAAACGACAATTTCCTTTAGAAGAGCGAATTTATCGTTTCCGCTGTGTAGAAGCTTGGTCTATGGTTTTGCCTTGGGTGGGCTTTCCCATGCGGGCTTTAATTGAGGCAGTGGAACCAACTTCTGCAGCTAAATATGTCAGTTTTACCACTTATTACAATAAAGAGATTACGACGGGACCGGGAATAGTTTTTGGCTCGCTTCCTTGGCCTTACACTGAAGGTTTGCGCCTTGAAGAAATGGCCAATGAGTTGGCATTTTTTGCGGTGGGTATTTACGGTCGGGAGCTACCAAAACAGCAGGGTGCGCCTTTAAGAATGGTTTTGCCTTGGAAATATGGTTTTAAAGGGGCAAAATCTATTGTGAAAATTGAGTTTTTGAATAGTCAGCCAGCAACTTTTTGGAATACGATTAATCCTCGGGAATACGGTTTTGAGGCAAATGTTAATCCTACCGTTCCTCACCCCCGTTGGTCTCAAGCTAGGGAAAAGTTTATTAGCTCTGGACCGGATTTGAATTGGGTGATTAAGGACACTTTGCCTTATAATGGCTATGGGAAATATGTGGGGAGTTTGTATATTTAAGCAGTTGATAGTGGATAGTGGATAGTGGATAGTGGATAGTGGATAGTTGATAGTTGATAGTTGATAGTGACCTCAACCCAACACAACAACCTCTGCTGTTGGGTTTCGCTATCGCTCAACCCAACCTACAAATTTTTATAACTAATAAACAACCAACAACAATTGAAAGTTAGGCAGCCCAGAGGGCTACCCCACGATTGATAAATAGATATTTAGCCCCAAAAACTACCTTTGACCACATCAACAAACAACCAACAACAAACAACAAACTATGATTGAATGAATACTATGATCGGATTGACATATTGGTGATTTGAATTGGCATATTGTTTTCTCTTTGATGATTGAAAACAGCAGCAAAAATTTATAAACAACAACAAATAACCAACAACCAACAACCAACAACTAACAACTAACAACTAACAACGGTCGCGGTTTATCTTGAAAGCTAGGCAGCCCAGAGGGCTACCCCACAATTAACTTTCTACAAATTTAGCCCCAAACAAATACTTTTGACCAAAACCGTAACAAACAACAAACAACAAACAACAAACAACAAACAACAAACAACAAACAACAAACAACAAACAACTAACAACTAACAACTAACAACTAACAACAAACAACAAACAACAAACAACAAACAACAAACAACAAACAACTAACAACTAACAACTAACAACTAACAACTAACAACTAACAACAAACAACAAACAACAAACAACAAACAACAAACAACTAACAACAAACAACTAACAACGCAGTCAACTGAAAGCTCTTAATTGCCATTTAATCTATACAGTACCTATTTCGTTGGTGTATTCCAATCGGGCTACGGAGATTCGGGATAATTACGATACTCCTCAAGTGTTGCCCATGGTCATGGTGCGATCGCGCAGCGCCACGAAGGGATCGCCCGACCGCAATCCCTATCAACCGGGAATTGATAAGTTCAAAGAGTTGATTGAAAGAAGAATTAATCCTTTTTGTAGCGATTGTTCATTGGATGGGGATATTTTTGATAGCTTGGAAACTCGCTTGCAATTGTGTACCATGAGTGGGGGACATGTTCGGGATTTAATGCTGTTAATTCAAAGTGCCATAGACTGGACCGATGAATTGCCTATTTCCAGTGAAGCAGTGCAGACGGCTATTGCTAGAGCGAGGGATACCAGTTATCGTGCGGCGGTGGATAATGAAGATTGGAATAAATTAGCTCAAGTTTCTGTTTCTAAAATAATTCTTCATGAAGAAGAATATCGGGATTTGTTGTTTCGTCGCTGTGTTTTGGAGTATCGTCAAGAAGGGGCAAGTGGGAACCGTTGGTATGATGTTCATCCTTTGATTGAGGATACTACTGAATTTCAAGATGCTCTTAGGAGGGTGAGGATCCCCCCCAGCCCC
>JH610954.1 GCA_000252485.1 Prochloron didemni P4-Papua_New_Guinea
GTATGAAGGAGGTTATACTAAGGAAGAAATCCTGCAGCTATTTCGGTTAATAGATTGGATGATGACTTTACCGAAAGAGTTAAGTGAAAGGTTTGATAATGAATTGATTACCATAGAGGAGGAACAAAGAATGCCTTATATTACCAGTATTGAACGGTCAGGAATTGAACGAGGAATTAAACAGGGGATTAAACAAGGAATTGAGCAAGAAAGTTTCCGAAGTAAAAGGGAGTCAATTATTGAGCTTCTGGAAACAAGGTTTTCTGAAGTACCTTTAGAATTAAGGGCAGTTTTGAATCAGATAGAGGATTTAGAATTTTTGAAGCAGTTATTCAAACGGTCAATTACAGTAGCATCGGTGGAAGAATTGCAACAGTTAATTCCTAAAGATGAAGGGGATAATTAACCCTGGAAGTTAAATGTTTTGATTGAGGGAGCAGTTGCTCTCTCTTTTTTTAGCGATTGTTTGGCTCGTTCTTATTTCATCCTCCTATTTTTATCCAGATTATAAATCAAAGTTTTAAATAACAGCAGAGACGCAGAGGGAAGAGGAAGATAGAGAAAAGAGGTGGCACAATATTTTTGGCAGATTCAACAATTTGGCCTTTTATTGTGATACAATTAAGATAGTAAATAACTCAAGAAAAAGCTGGATAATTAATGGAAGAGCAGATTCAAATGGATGAATATGATAGCCCGTGGAAAGAAGCAATAGACGCTTATTTTGAAGAGTTTATGGCTTTCTTTTTCCCGAAAGTACATCGAGATATCGATTGGTCGAGAGGATATGAAAGCCTGGATACAGAATTGCAACAGGTAGTTAGAGATGCGAATCTAGGAACAAGGTTAGCAGATAAATTAGTGAAAGTTTGGCTACACAACGGTAAACAAACTGTGGTGTTAGTTCATATAGAAATCCAAGGACAATATGACAGTGATTTTGCACAAAGAATGTGGATTTATCACTATCGGATTTGCGACCGCTACCTGGATGAAAATACAGAAGTAGTCAGTTTAGCAGTCTTAGGAGATGATAATAGTTGGTGGAAGCCCACAAGTCATCAATACAGTCGCTGGGGTTGCGAGCTGAATTTCAAGTTCCCAGTGGTGAAACTATTGGATTATGGAAAGAATTGGCCAGCTTTAACCAAAAGTCGTAATCCTTTTGCTATTGTAGTAATGGCACATCTTAAGACTAAAGAAACGCGAGATAATGCCTCAGAAAGATTCGCTAGCAAATTGAGCATAGTGAGAGGACTGTATGAAGGAGGTTATACTAAGGAAGAAATCCTGCAGCTATTTCGGTTAATAGATTGGATGATGACTTTACCGAAAGAATTAAGTGAAAGGTTTGACAATGAATTGATTACCATAGAGGAGGAACAAAGAATGCCTTATATTACCAGTATTGAACGGTCAGGAATTGAACGAGGAATTGAACAGGGGATTAAACAGGGGATTAAACAGGGGATTAAACAAGGAATTGAGCAAGAAAGTTTCCGAAGTAAAAGGGAGTCAATTATTGAGGTTTTGGAAACAAGGTTTTCTGAAGTACCTTTAGAATTAAGCAAAGTTTTGAATCAGATAGAGGATTTAGAATTTTTGAAGCAGTTATTGAAACGGTCAATTACGATAGCATCGGTGGAAGAATTGCAACAGTTAATTCCTAAAGATGAAGGGGATAATTAACCCTGGAAGTTAAATGTTTTGATTGAGGGAGCAGTTGCTCTCTCTTTTTTTAGCGATTGTTTGGCTCGTTCTTATTTCATCCTCCTATTTTTATCCAGATTATAAATCAAAGTTTTAAATAACAGCAGAGACGCAGAGGGAAGAGGAAAATAGAGAAAAGAGGTGGTACAATATTTTTGGCAGATTCAACAATTTTGCCTTTTCCTATGATACAATTTCGGTTAATAGATTGGATGATGACTTTACCGAAAGAGTTAAGTGAAAGGTTTGACAATGAATTGATTACCATAGAGGAGGAACAAAGAATGCCTTATATTACCAGTATTGAACGGTCAGGAATTGAACGAGGAATTGAACGAGGAAGTTTACAAAGTAAAAGGGAGTCAATTATTGAGCTTCTGGAAACAAGGTTTTCTGAAGTGCCTTCAGAATTAAGCGCAGTTTTGAATCAGATAGAGGATTTAGAAATTTTGAAGCAGTTATTCAAACGGTCAATTACAGTAGCCTCGGTGGAAGAATTGCAACAGTTAATTCCTAAAGATGAAGGGGATAATTAACCCTGGAAGTTAAATGTTTTGATTGAGGGAGCAAAGAGTGTGTCCAAAAGTAGTTGATAGAGTGTTTTAGTAGGGTGGGCATTGCCCACCACAGCATTCTCCCTGCAGTTACAATATTCTGCAAAAACTAGATATTAAACCCAACTGGTTGTGACCGGGTGATATAGCACTACGCATTTAGGTTAGGACATTAATAAAGCCTGAAACCTAGTCATAGCCATCTTTTTGAATTTTGAATTTTGAATTTTGAAAGCAGTAGTAGCGCTATAGGATTGATTTTTGGCAAGCTCAACAATTTTGATTTAGAATAATATTTTATAGCAACTTATATTGGTCATAGTCTGGCAATGAGTACCACAAGCTTTAGACTGGATGAAGATTTGCAGGAAAAACTTGACGATGTAGCGTCCAAGCTTGACCGCTCAAAGAATTGTATTATCAACGATGCTCTGCGATTTTACATTGAACGGGAAGAGAGAAAGGAGCGGATGTTACAGGAGACAGAAGAGGGTATGGCAGATATTGAAGCTGGTCGGACGATCTCTGGGGATGAAGCGATTAACTGGCTGGAAACCTGGGGTAGTGAATCTGAACTTAAAGCGGATGTAATATGAATATAGAATTTTCAGCAAGCGCTGTCAAGGATTTAAAAAGGCTTCGTCAGTTTATTGCAGTTCGCAATCCCCAAGCAGCAAAAAGAATTTCATTGAAAATTAGGGAAGCTATAAGTAAATTAGCACTTTTTCCTGAAATCGGTCGTCCAGTTGAAGGACTTGAAGGAGTTAGAGAATTAATCGCTGGTAATTACGTTGTTCGTTATTCTTATTCATCAGATACTGCGCTCTCTTTTTTTTAGCGATTTTTTTGCTCGGTAATATAATTGAATATTTATTATTACTTACACTGCTTGTAATACTTGAGGTTTAGGTAACACTTTCCCTTCTGCTTGATAGCTTTCTACTAATAACTCTAATACCTCTTGAGCATTGCTCAGAGCATCCTCATACGTCTCCCCATCAGTAAAATGTTGTTGAATCTCATTGGCAAACTCTGGTAATTCTACTAGATAGCAATTATCCTCATCAGACCATATTATATTAACCCTGTACTTGACAATCATTTTGTTGTTACTCCTTTTTTTCTAGTTTCTGTAATGCTCTATAAACCAGCTTTTCTAAATAAGGCTTGGCATCCTTGCTATCCTTTCCTGCAAGGGTTACAGGAAACTCTGGTAAACTTCTATGTAGCCAAAGCTCATGGCTTCCTCGTATTCGTTGACATTCAAACCCTGCTTTTCGCAACATAGACTTTAATTCTCTAATTTTTTTCGGCATCTTTTCATATTATTAGTGACGCTACTACACCAACAAATGATTATAATTAGATCTATTTTGATTCTTTTTCTAATTCTCTCAATGCTTCATCAGGACTGATTGGTTTTTATTTTTAATTTCAATTCATTCTATTATATTGGCTAGTAGTATAACCAAATTAATCTTATATCTAACTTGACAAAGTAGCCAATCACCTTTACCAACATCTGCCAACACAATGGCTGGGCGAAGTTTTGACTGTGACAAACCTGAGAAGGGAAAGGGGATGAGAACTACCGCACCTATTGTAGGTGTGACCATGCTTCATCTTCCTCTGATCGCAGCCAATCTTTAGCCAAAGCTTGCTCACTCAACAACGCTGTTTCAGACACATAAGAGTTTGGTTTTTCTTCTAGAATAGTTACTAGTGCGCGTCTTCGTGCGGGAAGTTTAACCGATTGGAGTAAATCAACTTTCCCATTGGAATCAATTACGGCTTCCACTGTTTGGATCGTCATTATTTCATCCTTTTATTTTCATCTATATTAACCGATTGTAGTAATTATAAAGTGAGCAATGCCCACCTTACTAGCTGCTTGCTGAGACAGTGCGGGTGTGTTCGCAACGCACTCTACAGCTACTAATTGCCAAAGCGATCGCTATAGAATCGTTTTTATTACCATGCCATGAAATATCAAACAGCCCAAACCTGGGTGGTTGCTAGTTAAGCTGCCAGGCCATGTAAGTCCTAAGCTTGAAAAGTGATCGATAGACAATGTCTCAAATTTCTTTGAGAGAGATTAAGAAACGAAATCGTTGTTAGTTCCCTGTCGTTGACTATGATTGCTTGTGTTGCCGGGGCAATTTTTTTTACAATTGAACAGGCAATCGATTCCTGACCTTATTACTGCGATAGGTTCTGGATCTCTCGGTGCTTTAACTAGGTTGCTAGCTAATCGTCAACCAAGCGTTAGAGTGGATTCCTAAAATATAGCGATCGCCTAGATGGTGCGTTGCGCTCGCGAAGCGCCGCTCTTAGCGCCCGCACCCTACAATTACTTGGCGCACTCTTCGCAGATCCCTGCGTGATCGCCGTTTCCGGAATCACGCCCACTAAAGTCTTAGAGTCAGTCTCATTAAAGAAGTAGTCAGTTTAGCAGTCTTAGGAGATGATAATAGTTGTCCATGGTTAGCTATTTACTCTATCGATATAGTTTTAGATAAAAGGAAAAATGGTTAGCTGTTTACTCTATCGATATAGTTTTAGTTCAAAGGAAAAAAAGCTGTTGTCAACGAGTGTAGTCAAAAGTAGTTGCTTGGGGTTAATCAGGCTCAACAATTTGGATGTTAGAATTATACCTTATAGAAACATAGCCTCTTGTCGATTAAACTCTAGAGCTTCTTGAAGGGTAATTTTCAGGCTTTCCAGCAATTCTTCATAGGATGCTTCCTGACAATTAACTCCTGGAATTTCTTCTATCCATCCTATCCACCAACCACCACTTTCTTGTATCAGAGCAGTATATTCATTAATCATGGGATTTTTTAACCATTCAATCTGATGCTTTTACCTTGATATTGGCCAGTAGTATAGCCAAATTAATTTTAATCTAACTTGATTGAATACTGCGCTGCGCGATCGCACTGCCAGAGAAGGCGATCCCGCAGGGTTCCTGACAAATTCTTGACTGTCTAAATTATATTTCTTATCAACCTTTTAATTGTTCATTGTTTATTGTTCATCGGGAATTGCTATAGATTCGGTCCCATCCATGGCTGCCCCATCACCACAGTTCGTTTTTCTGTTAAAATTCGGCAGTAGGCGATCGCATGAACTCATTTGTTAGTGGCTTATGTCTATCACTTGGCGTAGTCTAGAAAAGTTACTGCGGGATAATATTTCCGGTAGTAATCCCCTGGAAGTCTCCCCTGAACAAGCCCAAGAACTGGCTGAGGATTTCCTGGCACGGGTTGAGTCCCTACCTGGAGCGAAACGAAATGATAGCTGCCACTATGGCCGTCATTCCCAAGTTGTGCCAGGCTCATCCGACCAGCCTCCCTCAGACACCTTCTGTTGTTGTGTCTTATTAGAGGAATCCCAGGATCGTTGGTATCACGATCACACCCATTTACATTTGCTGAGGAGCCCTGATCGACGGTTATGGGTAAACTTAGGGATGAAGCGATCGCAGGCCCCTGTTTCCGATATTGGGGAAGTGGTGGCCCTTGTGGAAGGGTTTCTGCAGCGAGTTGAGCAGCAAAAAGCCAAGGCTGTCAAGCGCCAGAAACAGAAAGATCTCAAAGTACAGGCTATCTTGGCTCAGGTGCGCAAAATTGCCAAGGAAGACCAATTTGACTTTGCCACCGATGTGGATAGCGTTAAACTCAAGTTGATCATTCGCCTGTCTAAAGACGACTACTTTGTCATTGAGATTCCCTTTAAACGGTTCAAAGAGGTGTTACCCAACTTGCGCACAGCAATTCAGGCTCTCCGGGAGGTCTACAACAGCGGCGTTCGCTTTAAAACCAATCTAAAGCGAGGCTATGGCCGCCGTTCCGATTGGGTCCGCCATCAGGATTTATAAACATTACCCCCATGGTCATTCGTATTGACGCTCACGAACTCTATCAAGTACTCCAACTCACCCCACCGGAGCAAAATATCCTCTTGGTGGGTAAGCACGGCATTGGTAAGTCGGAAATCATTAGCCAGTTCTACCGCCAGCGCTGGAAAATGCCGGTTATCCCTTTCTTTCTGGGACAGATGAGCGATCCGGGGGATTTGATCGGCTTGTTGCACAAAGATGAGGTGAGTGGCCGTTCCGTTTTTCTGCCCCCCTACTGGTGGCCCGCAGCCGATCAAGCGGTGGTCCTCTTTCTGGACGAGCTGAATCGCGCCCGTCCGGAGATTTTGCAAGCGGTTCAAGACCTCACCCTCAACAAAACCTTGGCAGGGAAAACCTTACCCCAGGGGAGTATGGTCATTGCTGCTGTGAATGCGGGTGAAGAATATCAACTTACTGAGCTGGATCCAGCCCTGGTGTCCCGTTTCAATCTCTATGAATTTGCCCCCACTGTAGAAGATTGGTTACTTTGGGCATCGGAACATAATGTGGATTCACGGGTGATCACCTTTATCCAACAGCATCCAGAATATCTGGATGGGGATAATCCTGACGCTGATGCGGCCATCGCCACGGCAGGCTTGCTCAAAACCCCTGATCGCCGTGCCTGGGCCAAAGTTTCTGATTTTGTCGGCAACCACCAAGAACTGGAGGATATTCACTTCAAACTGATCACTGGCATGGTGGGGAGTCGGGCCAGTCTCGCATTCCGCCAAAGCCTTGCTAGCCAACGGGGTCTGAGTCCGGAGCAACTTCTCTTGCAGTTTTCCAAACATCGCAGCAAGCTTAAAAAGCTGGAAATTCAGGACTTTGCCAGCTTGAATGAACAAGTCTTACTTTGGCTGAATGGGGGACACTGTCCGGAAAAACGTGCCGATAGCGCCCGGAAGAATCTCTTGAACTATCTCCAGTATCTTCATAAGGCCAAACAACAGGAGGCGATCGCCCATTTTGCCTCCCTGGTTCAGAGCCCTAAATTTGGGGCTGCCATGGGATTTGTTGCCGAATCCATGGACCTGATTGATTTCTTGTCAGAGTATTTAGAGGCGATCAATGTATGAGAACCTCCACCCGTCAGCGCATTGCTCGCATTGTTGAAACCCACATTCCGCACTATGCAAACCTTTTTTTGTAGGGATTAGAGAATTTTTTAGCAATAGTGCATATCACAGGTTTAGCCTGAGAACCATTTAGCACCTGATAGCCTCAGATCCTTGCACTGCAAAGTGTAAACTCTCTTTTCAGTCGTTTGCGTACGATCACTCTGACTGTCTTAACCTCAAATTCTTAGTCTGCTACATTATATGATAAGCTCGAAAAGGAAAATGCATTTGTTGAGGTTTACAATGACAAAATTACTATTTGTTTGTTCTGGAAATTCTTGTCGTTCACCTATGGCTATGGCAATAGCAAGGTATGTTTTGGGGGATCAGGTAAAGTGTGACTCAGCGGCTGGAAACCTTAAGAACGGTCAATTTCAAGCAAGTAAAACAGTAGCTTCAAAAGCGGTTGAGGCAATACGCAAGTTATGTAATGGCAAGGTTAGTATTTCCAGTTATCGGCCTAAACCTTTAGATGAAAATCTTGTTAAAGATGCCGACTGGGTACTATTTCTCGGAGAGAAATTTTGGGATAATGGGAAATCAAAATTTCCAAGCTTTACATCTTCAATGACCTATTATTGTTCCTACATAAGTAAGATTACAAGGAAAGAGTCTATTGAAGTACCTGATCCTTTTGATGGGCAATCATGGCCAGATTACTATGGAACAGGAACAAACTGGCCTGGTAAGGATCAGAGAAGCTATGACATGGTTGCTCAAAGTATGTTGAATGACTTCCAACCGAGTCTATCGAAGAGGCTAGGTCTTTCTTGACTTTAACGTTTTCTCTGTTGTCTAGGTAGTGCGCACGAGTCGCTTTGTAGGTTGGGTCGAGGCACGAAACCTAGCAATCGCAAGCCTTTTTGTGCCTAACTTGGCATTGGAGCGGATGTGAAGGCAAAAGCATTGGACTTCGTTGTAACCTACGTTCCGCACTTCGTGCTATAGGACGAAGTGTTACAAAGGCTATATATTAAGTCTAAAGGTAGATAAAGCAAGATTTGGAAAATTAGCTTATGATAATGATAATCATTGCCCCAAATTTGGGACTGCCATGGGATTTGTTGCTGAATCCATGGACCTAATTGATTTCTTGTCAGAGTATTTAGAGGCGATCAAGGTTTGACCACCAACAAGCTTAAGTAAAAAGTAAAAAAGGCTTGTTCAGCGGATGCAATTGGCCCAGCCCCCAGTTTTCCTGGAAACTGAGGGCGGTCACGTAGCAACCATTGACCGTTCTGCAACACGCTATGAATCCAGTTGTTGTGCTAGCATAGTCTTATCTTACTTGGTGAACTATAAATGGTGACCCTTGACGAAATCGAAGCTGCTATTCATCAACTGCCAGATAGTGAGGTTAGGGAGCTTGCAACCCGCTTGCAGGAATACATAGATGATCTGTGGGATCGGCAACTCGAAACTGACCTAGAGTCAGGTAAGCTAGATCACCTCATTGCTAAAGCTGAAAAAGATATTGCTGCCGATCGGGTGAAAGAACTTACGGAATTGATTTCTTGTCAGAGTATTTAGAGGCGATCAAGGTTTGAGATGAGAATGAAACCGATCGCCCGTCTCTATTCCCCAAACCCTCTCTTATCTTAATCTCTCGTGCTGAATAACTATGATTGCCACTCTAACCACACCCCTATCCCTATCATTCGATGAATTTGTTGACTGGTATCCGGAAAACGCGATCGATAAATACGAACTACACAATGGAGCGATCGTTAAAATGCCTTTAGGAACTGGGGAACATTCTAGTGTTATCGGTTTTTTAATCATCAAACTGGGAGTTCAAATCCACCGTTACGAATTACCTTTCGCAATTCCCGGCGATTGCTTGCTGAAACCAATCCATGACGAATCCGGTTACCAACCTGACATTATTGTCCTCGATAAAGCGCAACTGGCGGAGGAACCCCGTTGGCAGAAAGAATCCATTATTACCAAGGGAAATTCCGTGGGACTGGTTATAGAGGTTGTCAGTACCAACTGGCAAGATGATTATCCTCAGAAGGTCGGAGAATACGAACAGATGGGGATACCGGAATACTGGATTGTGGATTATCTGGGTTTAGGGGGCCGGCGGTTTATCGGCAATCCCAAACAACCCACTCTCTCTGTTTACCAACTGGTGGATGGGGAGTATCAGGTAACCCTGTTTACCGGAAACTCCAGGATTGAGTCAAAGGCTTTCCCGGAATTGCAACTGAGCGCCGCAGAGATTTTTGCCGCCAAAACTATAAGTGCCTAGGCAAAATTAATTGGATATTCGCTCATTGCGGTCGCTTGTATTTATGGGTTGCGGTGCGTTGCGAACGCACCCTACAATGGGAGTCAAAATTATATACAAATAATTTTGCACGACTACTTAACAGACAGTTGACTGAAGTCGGGTCGCGATCCAGCTGAAATCGGGCAATAGACAAAGAGCTTGTTGTATCTTTTCACCGTTTTAGGGAGCGCTATGTCTAAAACTATTACTACCCCTTATGATGTTGCCGAACATC
>JH610955.1 GCA_000252485.1 Prochloron didemni P4-Papua_New_Guinea
GGGGTGTGGTCAAAAGTAGTTGTTTGTGTCTGAATATGTAGAAAGTCAATCGTGGGGTAGCCCCCCTTCGGCGACCCGGTCCCAGAGGGTCGTCGAAGGGCTGGGCAAGTCTGGGCTGCCTTAGAGTAAGCCGCTACTATTGAGAAGATAAAATTCTCAACTGTTTTTGACCACACCCATCATCACCAAATAATTCTGGCTATACTTTGGCAGTGCCTTTGATGGGATTGGGCGATAGGTAATTGCTGCTGAATTCAAGTAGCATAGAGCTAGACATATATGGAAGTGTGTCATGACCCCACGACTCGAAGTCGCAATCGCCGCCATCCAAACACTCTCACTCACAGAACGCCAACAACTGCTGCAAATTCTCACCCAGAGTGACTCAGCCTCAAATTCTCAACTTGACCTCAAAGCACTCAGCGCCCAGTTTTGGCAAGGCATCTCACTCCAGCAGCTATGCGCTGCCAAGTCTCCCATGACCGTTCATAGTCTCAAGGATCTGGCGGCTGACTTTTGGCCAGCAGAAGACTCAATTGAGGATTTCCTTGTCTTTCTGCGAGAGCAGCGTCAAGAAGTGAGATAGTCGGAATTCTATGAGCCTTCTTCTAATTGATACAGACATCGCCTCCTTCATCTTCAAAGGTAGTGACTATGCCGACCCTTACCTGCCACTGTTGAGAGATCAGGAATTGGCCCTTTCATTTATAGCACTACGCATTTAGGTTAGGACATTAATAAAACCTGAAACCTAGTCATAGCCTGTTTTTGAATTTTGAATTTTCAGGAAAGAATTGCGCGTAGCGCTACATCTGCGCGCAGAACCAATCATCACCAAATAATTCTGGCTATACTTTGGGATTGCCTTTGATGGGATTGGGCGATCGCCTCTAGCTTGCAACAGGACAAATTTTGCTGCTCAGGTCCATGGACCGAATTGATTTCTTGTCAGAGTATTTAGAGGCGATCGAGGTTTGAGATGAGCAGGACTTACGCAAACAAACCTAGAAACCGGGTTTCTCGTGGGGATACAACGGCTAAAATCCAGAATTTTAGTTCAGAAACCCGGTTTCTGTGTAAGTCCTAATGAGAATGAAACCGATCTCCCGTCACCGCGTTGCTCGGATTGTGGAATGTTGCTGGTCACTTGGACCAGTAACCCTTTAGTCTCCGAGCCTCCCATCCAAACCATTCGGGTTCGACGGGGTCCCATCCAGTATAATCCCTCTTTTATCCAGCAACTGAGCGATCGCCACCTGGAAGCCACCCTGCGCTTTGAAGCACTACGGATTCTTCTGAAATACCCCTACAGTCGCCGCCAAGCTCACTCAGAGATAAGCTATGCTGCCAGCAATTTTCGGTGGTGAATCGCTTTTTTAATTACGGCGTGCTTGCGATCGATGTGATTCAATTTGATGCTGAGATTACAACTGACGCGATCGCCTTCCGTCGCGCCCAGCTGGAAGTCCAGTTAATGGGACGAGGCGGGACAAATCTTGACCCGATTTTGGCCTATCTGGAGGAACATCGGGATTATGATGGCCTGATTATTTACACCGATGGTTATGCTCCTTGCCCCGCACCGCCCCAGAATCGGCGTACTCGCATTCTGTGGTTGTTTGTGAGCGAGGCGCATTACCCGAGTTGTTATCCCAAGCTACAGCATCTGGGGCAGGGGGCTTATATCAAATGTTCTGCTAGAGAGATAAAATTTATGCGAAGTGGATTTAATTGGACTAATGAAAATATAGGTTTGGCTATCGGAGGCGCTAGTCTTATTGTTGCTATTGCTGCTTTATTGATACCAGATATCAGATGCTCAATTCCAATTTTTAACCGATCTTGTCCGAAAGAAAATTGTAAACTTTTATTCAAGCAAGGTCAAAAAATTGAATACAAATATCGTCGTGGAGATGATAAACACATAGAATTGGGGTTAGTCGAAGAATTAGATGCCAAAACACCTGGAGTAGTAAGAGGGAAAGTGTATCTTCTCAAGCATCCATATCCTGGAGACACAGATATAACGAAACTCCTGCTACCAAAAGATGGTACTCAATATCCTCCCCGTTTTCCCAATCCTGTAAGTTTTCAAATTAGTTATAAAAATGATAAATGGAATTTTGATTATTACTATGATGTTTCAGGTACAACACTTGAAAGTAAAGGTGAAGGTGAATGTATAAACTCTAGAACAGCAAGAGGACTGATGAAATACCCTAGTAATCATAGTAAGCATCAAACTTATAATGTAATTTTTCAGCGTATTGAAGAATAAAACCTTCGTTAGACAGCTATTTTCAATAAGAAGGTAGTATTTTTGCACTCAAGCATCCCAATCATACTATTTAGTGCGATCACCGATCGTGTAGGGTGCGTTAGCAGGGGAACAATCTATCAATAAATAGATAATCTTTGCTCCGGCGTAACGCACCAAAACCCTTTGCGGAACCAATCTAGCCACAGTAGGCGCATTAACAATAAGTACCTAGGCAAAATTAATTGGATATTCGCTCATTGCGGTCGCTTGTATTTATGGGTTGCGGTGCGTTGCGCACGCGAAGCGCCGCTCTTAGCGCCCGCACCCTACAATGGGAGTTAAAATTATATACAAATAATTTTGCACGACTACTTAGCGAACGTACCACAGGATTAACTCAACTCATCCTTGAACGTTTCCCTGCCTAGCCCTGTGCTAAACCAAACCGAACAGCTTGGCGATGATCGCGCTTGGCTCTCCCGAAAAATTCCTACTCGCCACCAACCTTATCAGAGCGTGAGGTGTTTACCTGGTGCGATCGCAGACATTTTGTTGTGCGATCACGCAGTGGCAGGCTCCGCCTGATCGCGCGGCTTAACTTTCATCAAGATGTTTCAAATTTATCAAGAATCTTATCTAATATCAAATCTGAAAATATTTGCTACAGATACAATAGTGAATGATTTCAGCCAATTCGCCGGGTTTCTCCTCTTATTTTAAAGATTAATGTAGAAACTTTGGATTATTCCCGGTTTGGAAACCCACGGATAATCTCAATCTATACTACGATGCAATAAACTGTTTGTAGCAATCATTTTCGTATTTCATCTAAAAAAGTTTTCGATATAATGCTAAGTGGACATTTTTCCCTCATCCCAGTTCATGAACTACCGAGACATCATTACAATTGAGCCTGAAAAACGTGGTGGTAAGCCTTGCGTCCGTGGCCTGCGTATTACAGTGCGATCGCCGATCATGTAGGGTGCGTTAGCAGGGGAACAATCTATCAATAAATAGATAATCTTTGCTCCTGCGTAACGCACCAAAACCCTTTAGTGTAAAATGTAGATCGCTGGCAGTTTTTATTGCAGGAGTATAGCTATGGAGCGATCGACAGCCCTACTACAAGCCAAAGCATTGAGTATTGATGATCGCATCTGGTTAGTTCAAGCCCTATGGGACAGCATCAGTGCCGAACCAGAGCAGCTTGAGCTAACAGAAGCACAGCAGCAAGAACTGTCCAGTCGTCTCACGGATCATCAAATTAATCCTCAATCAGTAGTCTCTTGGGAGGACATTAAAGCTCAAGCACTTTCTAGAGCAGGAATACAGCAATGAGTTTGCCAATTGTATTTCGGGTTGAGGCACAGGCTGAAGCGCGATCGAGCGTTCCATTGGTATGAGCAACAGCAAAGAGGACTTGGAGTTGAGTTTCTCACCTGTGTTACTGAGGTATTAGAGCGTATTCAGTCATTTCCAGAAGCCCGTGAGATTGTTTTTGAGGATGCTCGCCGTGCCATTGTCCCTAAGTTTCCATATTTAGTTCTGTACAAGGTTGAACCCGATCAGATTGTCATATTGGCAGTATTTCACAGTAAGCGCGATCCACAGATATGGAGAGATCGGGTCTAGCACCATCAATGCAGCCGAACAAGCAACCACTGTAGTAATAAGTAGTGGTAGGGTGCGTCCGCGACAGCAAGACGCACCTTATAAAAATACCATGCCAAAGTTAATGTCTTTGAAAAGGATAACTTGTCAAACAAATGGGTGCGTTATGCTCCACTCTGTTCCGCAAACGCACCCTACTGGCGTGACTAAATCGAACGGCTTGGCGATCACTTTGGCTTTCCGGAAAAATTCGTACCCGCCACTGAACTTGTCAGAGTCTCAGGTGTTTACCTGGTGCGATCGCAGACATTTTGTTTTGCGATCGCGCAGCGCCAGCGAAGCTGATCGCTTGCTATACTTCCATCAAAGATAGAAGCGCGATCGCTAAGAGCGGCGCTTCGCGATCGCACTATGTTACTTCCTCAAACATTGCCTCTAAATCTCGATAACCACTGACAACTCTAGCAATTTGAACTAGCAGCTTTCCGACTAGAGGAAACCAGGTGATCGCTAATACTTTCTAAATCCTTTTCAGCTTTTGAAGATATTGAAATAATCGTCATTCTTTAACTCTCATTAAATCGAGATTTTTGACTTTTAAACCTTGTATAACTTCTCGAACATCAACTTTTCTGCCAATCATCACCAAATAATTCTGGCTATACTTTGGCAGTGCCTTTGATGGGATTGGGCGATCACCTCTAGCTTGCAACAGGACAAATTTTGCTGCTCAGGTCCATGGACGGAATTGATTTCTTGTCAGAGTATTTAGAGGCGATCAAGGTTTGAGATGAGCAGGACTTACGCAAACAAACCTAGAAACCGGGTTTCTCGCGGGGATACAACGGCTAAAATCCAGAATTTTAGTTCAGAAACCCGGTTTCTGTGTAAGTCCTAATGAGAATGAAACTGATCGCCCGTCACCGCATTGCTCGGATTGTAGAATGTTGCTGGTCACTTGGACCAGTCACGCTTTGGTCTCCGAGCCTCCCATCCAAACCATTCCGGTTCAACGGGGTCCCATCCAGTATAATCCCTCTTTTATCCAGCAACTGAGCGATCACCGTGCCTGGGCCAAAGTCTCCTCCAGTTGTCCGCGATAGCGCTCAGAGACTCTTGTCTATACCTTCCTGCGACTTCCTACGGTTGAAGTAGTCCTTACGATCTGGAGAGATTACTTCATCACTAACCAGTATAATCATCCGATCTTATAGCACTACGCATTTAGGTTAGGACATCAATAAAGCCTGAAACCTAGTCATAGCCTGTTTTTGAATTTTGAATTTTGAATTTTGAATTGCGCGTAGCGCTATATAGGGTGCGTTCTCTCGCTTAAAGCGCTTTCCTTCCCCTACTAGCGATCGCACTCAATCGAAAGTTATTTGTTGTGAAACCACTGTCTCAGGTATAATTGGGGGAGTGGTTTTTATTTTAAGTTAGAAAGAGGTTATCAATGCCGTATAGCACATTCAAATCAGTCGGTGAAGTAACCCAAAAATTTGATATTGAGGTAAGAACTGAACCGTTTATCAATAAAAAAGAATTAGAAATACCTAATTATATTTTCTCCCGTATAGAAGCCAACCTGGCAGAGGATGTCTATTTTATTAATGAGTTTGCTATCTGTGAGCATGTTATCAGTCGTATATTGGATGAGGTGGCAGAACATTATAACCAACTCCTTGTATGGTCACATGTTCCCTTCAATGTAGATAAGGAACAGAACCTGGTAGGCGAACCTGACTACCTGATAGCCCCAAAAACAAAGCATGGTGTTATGTTTGTCCCGCCTCTTTGTGTAATGGAGGCAAAACAAGAGAAATGGAATGAAGGCTGGGCGCAGACCTTGGCGGAAATGTATGCCGCATCTATCAAGGGGGCAAAAATATGCTATGGTGTCGTCACCACAGGAAAGGCTTGGGAGTTTGGCAAGTTTGAGAATAATGTCTTTATCAAAGATCGAAGTCAAATATCAGCGACAGAGGATCTAAAAAAAGTTTTTGATGTGTTAAATTGGTTATTTGACCAAACAAATACCCAGATAAATAATCTACTTCATCAAGTAAAAGAATTGGGCTCTTCCGACTGTATTATGCAACTTTAGGAGGAACCCCTGCGCTGCACCAGATGGCTTGGTGATCACGCAGTGGCAGGCTCCGCCTGATCGCCTTTCGCGGCGCTGCGCGATCGCGCTTGGCTCTCCCGAAAAATTCCTACTCGCCACTAACCTTGTCAGTGCGATCGCCGATCCCGTAGGGTGCGTTAGCAGGGGAGCAATCTATCAATAAATAGATAATCTCTGCTCCTGCGTAACGCACCAAAACCCCTTGCGGAACCAATCTAGCCACAGCAGTAAGGTGTGTTAACAATAGGGAACGTACCGGATTAACTCAACTCATCCTCGAACGTTTCCCTGCCTAGCCCTGTGCTAAACCAAACCGAACAGCTTGGCGATGATCGCGCTCGGCTCTCCCGAAAAATTCCTACTCACCACCAACCTTATCAGAGCGTGAGGTGTTTACCTGGTGCGATCGCAGACATTTTGTTGTGCGATCACGCAGTGGCAGGCTCCGCCTGATCGCCTTTCGCGGCGCTGCGCGATCGCGCGGCTTAACTCCCACTAAAGACAGATAGCCTTTCATTGCCCAATACTCGCGCTCGCCATCATTATTCCCTATTTCTCAGTACCAAACTGTGAGGCGATCTCGTAACGCACCGCAAGCTCACCTTTTTTTTGATTACTATGGAAGGAGAGATACTATCAAATGATTAATAGTACCCCATGTCCTTTATTAAAAATAAAATATGGGGTCGCTCTCATCCCCTCTGCAATCAAAGATTGGAAGAGGGGAATTCCCACTCTATTGTTAAATTTGGGTGAAATTAGCTGGATTTTGATCGCGCCGATCACGCACCGGAATGGGTATTCCTTGGCCATCGCCAGATAGGGCTGCCGTGGTTTCTAACGCTTCTCTCAGTCGTTTGGCGGCATAGATGGACATATCTCTCGGTACGCTAATGCGATCGCGCAGGTAGCGCAGGGCTGGATCGGAAGCAGATGGTGGTGGACAGAGTTCTCCTGTTATCATATAAGTCAGAGCGCAACGCAAGGCTTCATCAAAAAGGCGATCGTCCGCTGGATTAACGCGAATGATATTTTGACGATGCTTTATCACCCGGTGCAGAGCTTCTGATCGAGACGTTTCCGGTTCTGGATACATCACATCTGGTAATCCGAACCAAGGACCGCAATCCACTCGTTTTTGATTAATCTCAGTTTGAGATTCTTGGTTAGGATAGCATCCGCCCATTTGCGGTGGTAAATCGTGGGCATGGGTATGAAAATCGCTTTGTGTCCCTCGATAGGTGGATCGGGTTTCCATAGCATCAAACCAATCAGAGAGTTTTGGGTTTTCTTCCCGCAATGAATAGCCTTTGTAGTAGTAGAGGCTGGCATTCATCCGCTCCACATAGGGAGTAAAAACCACATCAACTATACCAAATTCTTCCAGAAAATAAGGTCCTGGAGTACTGGCCAGAGCCGCTTCAACTTGAGCCACGATGGTGGTAAATTGATCTCGACTGCGTTGTTCCTCCCTTTGTGATCGCTTGGGGTAGCACAACCAAGTACACCAGCCGCGAAAGAGTAGGCGTTCTAGCTGGCGCAGAGGCATAGCTCGGCCATCGCCCATTCCCACCTGATTTAATGGGCCAAATGCGTTTTCTAATGCTAATAAGATATCATCACTTTCTGTAATTAACTGACCGTCAAGTTCTAGTGCAGGAAGCATTCCCGATCGCACTTTTTGCTTATACCACTTTTCTTTCGTTCCATAACAGAACATGGTGACTTTCTCGATACGGTACGGAATCTGCTTTTCCTCTAACCACAGCCACACTTTTTGGCAATAAGGACACCAAGCATGATGATCGCGATAAAGAGTAACTCGCACATCTGATTCGGCTTGTCCAAACAGCCGCAATCTCCCTCGGGAATTGGTTGGTCCGTTCACCGTATCTCGCTCCAATGTGGCGAGTTGTTGTAGTTCTTCCCAACTCAAAGGCAAAGATTTAGTCGATCTCATAAGTTACTCCAGAAAAGCATATTCAATTTTCTCACAACTTCATTTCTCCGACTCGGAGTCTGACGGTTAGCAGCTTGAGGACTATAGAAAACCAGGCGATCGTTAATACTTTCTAAATCCCTTTCTGCTTTTGAAGATCTTAAAATAATCGTCATTCTTTAACTCTCATTAAATCGAGATTTTTGACTTTTAAACCTTGTATAACTTCTCGAACATCAACTTTTCTACCTTGTTTTAGATCTTCTACGCCGATCGCACCATCCCAGACCCCGAGATAGTGGGGAAATCTCTGAAGTGCTAGAATACAGTTGCTCTGGACGCATAATTGTGTCGCGATCACGCAGTGGCAGGCTCCGCCTGATCGCGCAGCGCCAGCGAAGCTGATCGCTTGCTTCTTACCCAACAAATCCATAGCCGCCGGTGAGCACAACCGTTAGATTCCCTAAAGTTGACTGAGACTTCGCAGATAAAATATGCTAGAGTGAAGTCCTAAATATCTAGACTAAGAGTATGACTGCTGTACTCACTCCAAAATTAACGCTGGAAGAATTTCTCAAGCTAACTGATCTTGAAAAATCACCTGCATGGGAATACGTAGCTGGTGATGCAATTCAGAAACCGATGCCTAAATTTCGACATGCCATTTTGCAGAAGCGACTGTTAAATGAAATAGATGATCCACAAGATAAATACCTAACTCTGCCTGAGCTTCGTTGTACTTTTGGAGGTCGTTCAATTGTTCCCGACATTGTTGTACTGTCCTTGAATAAGGTTCAGCTCAATGAATTTGGTGAACCAGAAGACAACTTCATGCAAGCTCCAGACTGGTCTATTGAAATTCTTTCCCCTGACCAGAATACAAATCGAGTGATTGATAATCTTTTGCATTGTCTTCATCATGGTAGCCAATTAGGGTGGTTAGTTGATCCCAATGATTATTCTGTCCTTATTTTAACGGACATACAAGAAATAAAAGTTTGTCGAGGTAATCAGAAACTTCAAGTGTTACCAGATATTAACGTGCAGCTTACTGCACAAGAAGTTTTTAAGTGGTTAAAGTTGAGTAAATCATAAACTAAATTAAATATTGATTGTGATTTTGGCGGTTCCAGGCTATGGAGTCTATGACCAACAACAAGGTCAAACGATCATTGTTTTAAAGTTATCAGAGCATTAGGTTTAACTTATCGCTAGTAGTTTTTATTGCAGGAGTATAATTATGGAGCGACCTGACAGCCCTACTACAAGCCAAAGCATTGAGTATTGATGATCGCATCTGGTTAGTTCAAGCCCTATGGGACAGCATCAGTGCCGAACCAGAGCAGCTTGAGCTAACAGAAGCACAGCAGCAAGAACTATCCCGTCGTCTCGCGGATCGTCAAATTAATCCTCAATCGGCGGTCTCTTGGGAGGACATTAAAGCTCAAGCACTTTCTAGAGCAGGAAGACAGCAATGAGTTTGCCAATTGTATTTCCGGTTGAGGCACAGGCTGAAGCGCGATCGAGCGTTCCATTGGTATGAGCAACAGCAAAGAGGACTTGGAGTCGAGTTTCTCACCTGTGTTACTGAGGTATTAGAGCGTATTCAGTCATTTCCAGAAGCCCGTGAGATTGTTTTTGAGGATGCTCGCCATGCCATTGTCCCTAAGTTTCCATATTTAGTTCTGTACAAGGTTGAACCTGATCGGATTGTCATATTGGCAGTATTTCACAGTAAGCGTGACCCACAGATATGGAGAGATCGGGTCTAGCACCATCAATGCAGAGAGCGCCGATTTTGTAGTGGCGTGACACAGCTAATTTAGTGCGTTAAGGAATTGAGTTTTTGTTCATTTTTAAATGCTTTTACCCAAAATCTATTACCCTATTTTAGTCATGTCACGGCACGACTGCCTTGGTTTTGCAATGGGGGTATAGCATACGCAATATAGTGCGATCGCCACGGACCATGAAAATAGTAGAAAGAGATGTGCGCTCGCGAAGCGATCTGCTCCGCAGCACGCGCAGTGGCAGGTGGAGCCTGATCGCCTTTCGCGGCGCTGCGCGATCACGCAGTGGCAGGCGGAGCCTGATCGCGCTATAGGATTCTCTTGTGGCCAAAGGGCGATCGTTCTTCCGTCCCATGCCATCATCCATTAGAATGTTTTATCATTAACTTACCAACCACGCCCCTGGAGCATAGAAGCTGTGAGTGAGCAGGTAACCCTAACCCTACCCGATGACGTCGTCAGACGTGTACAAACAGTCGCAACCTCAACCCAGCGAGAGTTAGAAGATGTGCTGTTAGAATGGATTGACCAGATCAGTCTTCAGCTTTCCCCATCCACTCCTGCCACCACAGAAGCAACATTGCTCCAGCAAATTAACTTGGGATTTTCATCAGATTGGTGGAACCGTTATCAATCGCTCATCGCTGCACGACAAGCAGAAACAATTAGTGAGAGTGATTTAGCTGAGTTGATTAAAATGAGTGAAGCACTGGAAATGGCTAACGTTGAACGAGTGAAGGCATTGGGAGAGCTGACTCAGCTTCGAGGCTGTTCCATCGAGCAGGTAATGTTCGCCTTGGATATCAAGATCAAAACTGAATTAGATGTCTAAGCATCCACTGCCCCAAACGATCAGGCAGTTAGTCATCAATCGAGCCAAAGGATGCTGTGAATATTGTGTTAGTCAGGCTAAATTTTCACCGGACCCATTCTCGATCGAGCACATTGTGCCACGAAGTAAAGGTGGTACGAATCGAGACACGAATTTAGCATTTTCTTGTCAAGGCTGTAATGGACACAAACATACTGCTACCCAAGCAATCGACCCTGTCAATGGCGAATGTACATCTTTATACCATCCCCGTATTCATCAATGGGACGAGCATTTTGTCTGGGCTGAAAATTTCTCGATTATTTTAGGCAAGACGGCGATCGGGAGAGCAACCGTCGAACGTCTACGTTTAAATCGATCTGGAGTCGTAAATCTGCGACAGGTATTGCGACAACTCAATCCACATCCCCCATAAAGAAAGAATTCGGCAGCGCGATCGTCCTCTCCCTTAAAGCCCGTTCCTTCCCCTACTAGCGATCGCACGCTGCCCAAGCAGTTATAACTCGTAGGTTGGGTTTCCCTAGGGTGCGGTCAAAAACAGTTGAATTTTAGGCGTTGCACAATTGCGGGATGATAGTCCAATTTCAATGAGCTGAAACTATTGAGAAATAAGGAAAAAATTTTGGGTATATATCCAAATCATCCCACAGAGATGCAACGCCAATTTTCGCGGCACACACCCAAAAATTTCACATCGATTCATCCCACGCCAAATCAAAGATTATGGCGTGGGGCTTCTCGACATCCAACTAAAATGGAAACATATTTTTTTGGTAATATGCCATGACGCAAGGTACTGCCAGAGTTGTCCCCCACTTAACACCACAGGAATATTTGGAATGGGAAGTCCAACAACCACTACGCTACGAATATTTTAATGGGGAAGTGTTGGCGATGGCAGGGGGAACGCTGCCCCATGCAGATATTGCCCTAAATTTGGCAAGCCTGTTACGAGAACCGTTACGGGGGCGCTGCAAGGTGCGTAACTCTGTATCCAAGGTGGCCATCACTGACTCCGGACCGTTTACCTATCCAGACCTTAGTATTAGCTGCGATGAGCGCGATCGTACCGCCCGACAATTCATCCGCTATCCCAGCGTCATTATTGAGGTGCTTTCTCCGAGTAGGTCGGCTTACGATCGCGGTGGTAAGTTTGCCCTGTACCGTCGTCTCTCAACGCTACAAGAATACGTTTTAGTGAGTTCTGAAACCAAAACGGTTGAGATTTTTCGGCGGGATGCTGTTGGAGAGTGGCGATTCATTCCCGTAAGTGAAGGTGATACGATTGAGTTGATGAGTTTGGGAATCACGTTATCGCTAAATGCTATTTATGAAGATGTTGTTTTAGAGTTGGAGGATGAAGGGGGTGAATTACCCTTATAGGCATCAATAATCAGTTGCTTCAAACCGCTAATCAAAGGATAGCGAGGATTCGATCGCTTGCTATACTTCCATCACAGACAGATAGCGTTTCATTGCCCAATACAAGAAAGATCGCTCTTGTGTTCTTTGCTATTGGCGTTGTTTGGGGTACACTTGAATAAGTAGTTCTAAGAAAACTGAGGCAAAGATCCATGAATCTCGTATTCAAGCCAGAACAAGAACGTTTAATTAAAAAGCAAATCCAACAAGGGAATTTTACAACAATTGATGAAGTTATTGATGAAGCACTACAGTTATTAGAAGAAAAGCAAAAATTTCTCTCCCAACTCAAAAGCAAGATTGCACAAGGAACAGAACAATTAAAACGCGGTGAAGGTATTAAAGGAGAAGTTGTTATTTCTCGTTTGCGAGAAAAAGGCAACATATTACGAGAGGAAGGCTAATGGGTTGTTATATTATTTCTCCGGAAGCAAGTTTGAATTTAGAGGAAATTTACAACTATAGCACTACGCATTTAGGTTAGGACATTAATAAAGCCTGAAACCTAGTCATAGTCTCTAAATGAATTTTGAATTTTGAATTTTGAATTGCGCGTAGCGCTATATCTGGCAAGTTTTGATATCGATCTAGCCGATCGCTTTTTAGATCGCTTTGTCGAAAAATGCGAGCGCGTCTCAGTGTTTCCCAATATGGGTAAGCCCTATGAAAATTTAGCACCGAGATTACGCGGTTTTTTAGTTGATGATTATATTGCTTTCTATTATCCTAGGGATGATGGAATTGAAATCGTTTATGTATTAAGCGGATATCGTCAATTTGAGAGATTTTTTTCAGATTAAAAAAAGGTTAATGCCTCTTGCAGCACTTTTTGAGTTGATTCGAGCATACTGAAGATTCTTGCGGAAAGAACATCTTATATTTTAGCATCATTCAGAGCGTGAGGTGTTTACCGAGTGCGATCGCAGACATTTTGTTGTGCGATCGCTTGCTATACTTCCATCAAAGACAGTGCGATCGCCGATTGTGTCACGCCACTAGGTTCCGATCTCCCATTCGAGAGAGTCTCCAAATTAAGACTAGGTTAACGGAGCTTAGGATAAAGAAGTTTTATTCAGACCATGACCCACGACTACTATGATGAATGAATATAATCTTTGAAGCGCATCATTGTGCTATATTATACTGTCTGGCATCGCTGAATCCGGGCAGTTAACAATTTTCCTGTTTTTCAATAACCAGAGGATAAACTATTATGATCAAAGGAGTTCTTACAGCCAGCGTGGTCGGGGCTCTTCTTATGGGTGGTCCGGTAATGGCGCACCCAATCACAGAAGCCGAGGTCAACGAGGCGCAGAAAGTGTGGGCTGACGGCATCGTTGCCATCGGCAGAGCCTATTTAAACGGTGGCGACTATCAGGGGTTGGCAGCAGAGCACGTAGAGACGCTCTACGGCTACGACGAAGGCACTGTCCTCTTCAAGCCGACTAAGGCTTCGACTGACCAGTTTCGCCTCACTGAGGACGAAGCCTTCTCCTATTTCGTTGGCGGTATAGTGGGTGAAGACACCGGCTTCGCGTTGCAGCCATGGAGTGCGGTCCGCTTTGAAAATGCCGACATGATCATTGACACCGATTCTGCTGTTGCCATGGGCAACTACTTTTTTACGGATGCAAAGACCGGTAAGGAAACGAAGGTGGAGTACACATTTGGGTATGTTCGTGGTGACGACGGCAATCTCTTGATCAATGTCCACCATTCAGCACTCCCGTACAAACCGAGGAATTGACGGTTTGATTCAATAGTCCGATCATTGAGCGGTAGTTTGGGTTAGCGAAGCGCGTAACCCAACAATCCGAGGTCTTTGGGTACCTAACCTTGCGTCGGAGCGGATGTGAAGGGGAAAGCATCAGGTTTCGTTGTAAAATGGTCTCACACCGCTCAAGTTGACCGTTAGGAAGCTAGTTCTTTCAGTGGTAGTTTTTCCCACCCTGTTGTGTTCTCGCTGCATTAACCTGACGGGTGTCTTGGAGCTGAGATGGTGGAAGTACGATCGCCGATCGTGTAGAGTGCGTTAGCAGGGGAGCAATCTATCAATAAATAGATAATCTCTGCTCCTGCGTAACGCACCAAAACCCTTGACCTTCTGACTTACCATAGAATTAGCTCAACTCATCCTTAGATTCATACTCACCACCAACCTTGTCAGAGTCTCAGGTGTTTACCTGGTGTGATCGCAGACATTTTGTTTTGCGATCACGCAGTGGCAGGCTCCGCCTGATCGCGCGGCTTAACTTTCATCAAAGACAGAAGCGCGATCGCTAAGAGCGGCGCTTCGCGATCGCACTACGTTACTTCGTCAAACATTGCCTCTAAATCTCGATAACCACTGACAACTCTAGCAATTTGAACTAGCAGCTTTCCGACTATAGGAAACCAGGCGATCGTTAATACTTTCTAAATCGGGCGTTGCTGAATCAAGACATGAAATAATAATAAACCGCAGAGGAAGTCACAGGCAAGATGCCGGAAGTCACAGGCAAGATGCCTGTAGAGGAAGTCACAGGCAAGATGCCTGTGCCACGAGGAAAAAGAGAGAGCTAGTTTTTATTTATTCATGTCTCAATTATGCAACGCCCTAAATCCCTTTCAGCTTTTGAAGATATTAAAATAATTGTCATTATTTAACTCTCATTAAATCGAGATTTTTTACTTTGAAACCTTGTATATAGCTTTTCTTGGACTCAATATGTACATCTATATACCGGCCTATGAACGTGTTTAGTATCTCCTGAGAGCAACCAACCGGTTATTGTATAACTATCAACTGTCAACTATCAACTGTCAACTGCTATAACTTCTCGAACATCAACTTTTCTACCTTGTTTTAGATCTTCCACGCCCATCGCCACTTCCTTTTTCAATTCCTCAAATCTTCCTTGATAAATTCTTTCTCTCTCCCCTAATAAGCGTAAACCTTCTTGAATCACCGCTAGATCGTCCCCATATCTTCCGCTTTTGACGTGGCGATTGACTAAGGCTTCGATTTCAGGAGTCAGTTGGATTGTTTTCATGGTTGAATCGAGTTTTTATATGAAATCTAAAAAAGAATGCCACAAATACAATAACAGTTCGAGAGCGTTTGTATATGGTTAATACACTCTATTCTC
>JH610956.1 GCA_000252485.1 Prochloron didemni P4-Papua_New_Guinea
GTCCCATGCGCCAGAGGGCGCGGGGTGCTGACAATTAAAAGCTCCTAAAGCGGAACAAAGATAAATTGTTTTTATCGGGCGATCGCTACTCTTATAAGAGTAAGGGCTTCTCAAGCAATAATGTTGTACTTTTTGAGGACAAGATCCAGATTAACCAATGGATTGATATAGCACTACGCATTTAGGTTAGGACATTGATAAAGCCTGAAACCTAGTCATAGCCGAATTTTGAATTTTGAATTTTGAATTTTGAATTGCGCGTAGCGCTATATTTGTGCTGTAGAAGACATTATTCCCAATACGGGAGTCTGTGCCTTAGTTCAAGACGAACAAGTGGCTGTTTTTGGAGTTTGCCGAAAAAGTCTCTCTCGGTTGGGTGTGGTCAAAGGTAGTTGTTTTCCGCTGAATATGTATTTTTCCACCGTGGGGTAGCCGAATGGGCTGCCTAACTTTCAGGATAAGCCGCGACTATTGAGAATATAAAATTCAACTGTTTTTGACCGCACCCCT
>JH610957.1 GCA_000252485.1 Prochloron didemni P4-Papua_New_Guinea
CTCAAAGAAGATGCTGGGAAATTCTAAGAAGAGACGGTAAAAGATGCTGTCTGTTTTCATCTAGACCAATGAGACAATGAACAATTTTTTCCATCTCTAATATAGCAGCCAAATGGTTCTGTGCGATTCCGAATGTATCCGCTCCGCGGTGCGCGCAGGGATCTGCTTCGCAGCACAGGCTCCGCCTGCCACTGCGCGATCGCGCAGCGCCGCGAAAGGCGATCGCTAGTTGAAAAGGGTGCGGTCAAAACCAGTTGGGTATTCGATCTAGTTTGTTCAGAATCTTGTAAGTACTTGGACAAAATTGATTGGATATAACCTCTCTTGACTCGTAAGGGTTTCAGCCATTTTTTTGCACAATTAATTTTGTCTGGCCACTTAACCGCAGTCCGTCAGGAGACTATTGATATTGCTTTTGACTACAGCGATAGATGTTGTGGTGGGCATTGCCCACCCTACGAAAAAAACTCGCGTCTTCTACTTGTGACCACACCCGTTAAAAAGAATATAGGGTTCCTTGGTCATGAGGTACACCTATACACCTGCCTCCTGCTTCAAAACCTATTTCTCTGTACCTCAATTCCCCTCCTGGGAGGCAGCACCCACCCCTAACCCCTCCCAGGAGGGGAAGGGGGTGGGTTACTGTTCCCTAAAATCCCGAAATTGTTG
>JH610958.1 GCA_000252485.1 Prochloron didemni P4-Papua_New_Guinea
CCCCACTGGGTGTTACCTCCCCCCACTGGGTGTTACCTCCCCCCCACTGGGTGTTACCTCCCCCCACTGGGGGGGACTGAGGGGGGGAGACAGAAGAAACATATTCCATCACCAAGCGCCACACTCGATTCAAAAAGCGAAACTGCCCTTCTACATCGGCATCATCCCACTCCAAATCTTTCTCCGGCGGTGCTTTAAATAAAATAAACATCCGCGCCGTATCGGCCCCATATTTGCTCAAAACTTGTTGGGGGTCCACTCCATTGTGTTTGGATTTGGACATCTTCTCGTACAAGACAGACAAAGATTCTCCCGTCTCCGGGTCCCGAGGATTCTCCGAGTCTACCTTGTCCGAGGGAATACATTTCCCCGTCTTCAGGTTCTTATAGGTTAGCCCCTGAACCATTCCTTGGGTGAGCAAGCGCTGGAAAGGTTCGTCAAAGTCCAGCAAACCCCTGTCTCGCAATGCTTTAGTAAAGAAGCGGGAATACAACAAGTGCAAAATGGCATGTTCGATTCCTCCCACGTACTGGTCGATCGCCATCCAATCGTTCACTTTCCCGGACTCAAACACCTCTTCTGAGTTCTTCGCATCGCTATAGCGGAGATAATACCAGGAAGAATCGATGAAGGTATCCATAGTATCGGTTTCCCGTTGGGCTGGTTCCCCGCAACTGGGACAGGGAACGTTGCGCCAATCTGCCAATTTGCTCAAAGGAGAACCACCTCGTCCGCTCAATTCTACATCTTCCGGCAAAATAACCGGCAGTTCTGCTTCCGGGACGGGAACCGTACCGCAACTGGGACAGTGGATGACGGGAATGGGACAGCCCCAATATCGCTGTCTGGAAATCAACCAGTCTCTCAGACGGTATTGAATCCTGGCTTTGCCATAGCCGAGCGCTTCTGCATGGGCAATAATTGCTTCTTTTCCTTCAGTGGAGAGTTTCCCATCAAACTCACCGGAATTAACCATTATTCCCGGCTCTGTATAAGCTGCAGTTAAAGGTTGCTCTTCCTCTCCTTCCCCAACTTCTCCTGGAGGAACGATTACCCTTTGTACTGGCAGATTCTTCTCCTGGGCAAATTTAAAATCCCGAACGTCGTGGGCGGGAACCCCCATCACCGCTCCCGTACCGTATTCATAGAGAACGTAATCGGCAATTAAAATGGGAATCTCTTTTCCATTAAAGGGATTAATTGCTTTCCCTCCCGTAAGAATACCTCGCTTGGGCTTATCTTCAGCAGTCCTTTCTATTTCGCTAGCGTTAGCAACTTCCTCAATAAAAGCTTCTACCGCTTCTTTCCTATCTGCGGTGGTAACTTGAGGAGTGAGAGGATGTTCGGGAGCCAAGACTACATAGGTAACGCCGTAAACTGTATCGGGACGGGTGGTGAATACTGCTATTTTCTGATCCATCCCCACCACGGGAAATTCCAAATAAGCACCGACGGACTTGCCAATCCAGTTAGCCTGCATTAATTTTACTCGTTCCGGCCAACCGGTCAACTTATCCAAGTCTGCCAGCAATTGTTCCGCGTAGTCGGTGATTTTCAAGAACCACTGACGCAATAACTTCCGCTCCACCATCGCTCCAGAACGCCAGGAACGACCTTCATTATCCACCTGTTCGTTGGCCAGAACTGTTTGGTCGATGGGGTCCCAGTTAACTGCAGCTTCTTTCTGATAGGCTAACCCCATGTCCAAGAACTGCAAAAAGAGCCACTGAGTCCACTTATAATAGTCGGGGGAGCAAGTAGTAACTTCCCGATTCCAATCGATAGAGAGACCCAACTGTTGCAGTTGCGATCGCATTTGAGCAATATTCTTATAAGTCCACTTAGCGGGAGGAATACCGCGATCGATAGCGGCGTTTTCTGCTGGGAGTCCGAAAGCATCCCAACCCATAGGGTGCAGTACCCGGTAGCCTTGCATCCGCTTTTGACGGGCGATCGCGTCCGTAATGACATAGTTGCGCACGTGACCCATATGCAGGTTGCCCGATGGATAGGGGAACATGGAGAGGGCATAGAATTTGGGCTTATCCCCTTCTTCCGAGGTGGTATCCAGCCCCCGTTCTACCCATTGTTGCTGCCATTTGGCTTCGATGCTTGCCGCGTTGTATCCAGACTCCATCTCAATTATCAATGAACAATAAACAATAAACAATTATTAATTCTAGCTTCAGCGGTTGCCCAATTGAGACTATTTGCAGTAATAACTAGCTATCCTTCCCTTTCTATCTGCGTTTATCTGCGTTTATCTGCGGTTCTTATTTAAGATCTTTAGTAGACAACACCTAAATTCAATCTAGGCGATCGCCTTCTTTTATTCAATCATAATCTTAAAAGTAGGGTGCGGGCGCTAAGAGCGGCGCGAAGCTGAGCGCAACGCACCGAATCAAAATACTTCATTCATAGTCAAGGTTTCTCCTTCTTCGTATTCTTTCCTTGCTGACTCAATATCGGCAAGTAAATTAGGGTCTTTGAGTAACTCAACCGTCTCAGTCCAAGCTTCTAACTCTTCTCGGTCAATAAGGTTGTTTGTTGTTTGTTCTTTGTTGTTTGTCTTAATCATCTGCGTTTATCTGTGTTCATCTGCGGTTTTACTTCTGGCATTAACGTACCTCAATACTTTGTCTGACAGCAATATCGATATCCTCTGAATCGTACTCAACTGCACGAAGTTTCCCATATTTCTGACTTAAACGAAATAATTTGACAATGGATTTATCTTCTAATTCTGCCAATACTTCCTGAAGAGCGCAAATGCAATCCCAACTATGAGTAGTAGCAAATACTTGGATATTTAATTCTCGAGCTGTTTGGATAATTAAACGCCACATATCAGTTTGAACTTGGTAGTGCAAACCAGTATCAATTTCATCTACCAATAATACTCCATTTTCTGCTGTCACTGCTGCCATTGCTAGACTTAGTATGCGACTCATTCCATCCCCCATACTGCTCAAAGGCAAAGGATTCTTTTCTCCTTTCAGTTTGACTCTAATCATTTCCTGAACTTCACTAATATAAAATCCAATCCTTTCTACTTTTGGTTCGATAATTTGTAAAGCTTCTACCACTTTATCTTCTTTAGATGTCAGGCTTATATTATCCCATATTCTTGTCATCAACTCAAGATATATTCGATTGCTGGATATGAAAATATATTTTTCTAAGTTTTGGTTCAAGAATTCATTTAGATGGATTTTCTTGACTAAAGAAGAATATAATCTTTCCATTTCTATTTTTATTTCTCTTTCTCTTTCTTCTATTTCTCTTTCCATTTCTTCTATTCCTATTTCTTCTACCTTTTCTCTTGATTTTAGATTATTACAAGTTAATGTTTCCTGATAATATTGCATATTGAAATATTTTTCCTCTCCACTAGCTATAATACTAATTTTTTTTCTTTCTTATCGTTTCTATTAAAAATATTAGTTAATTCGTAAACATCATAATCACTTGGCAATTTGTATTTACCTTCGAGAGAACGTACAATAAATTCTCTTCTTTGGTCTAGAATATAGAATAAGCTCTCGGGAAATTCCGATTCATTCATGACCAAAAGATAAATAGCTTCCAGTAAACTAGTTTTCCCAACCTGATTGCTACCCACAATCAAATTAACTTGACTCAACCCATCTATGGTAAAATCTTCAAAACAACGGTAATTTTTAATTGTCACATCTCTTAACATAGACTGATTCCTCTGTCTGTTCAATGCTCAACAAATCTATTATAATATAATCTATAGCAATAGGCAACCAAAATATTTGCAACTGGAATTGAAAGGGTCGCGCTATGGTTGGGCGATGCCCTAGTGTGGGTTTAGAAACCGGGTTTCTTGCCGAAATTTCCATATTAATAGTAAAATTATAGTAGAAACCCGGTTTCTGCGCTGAAGTTTATAATTTCTTTATTATTCTAAATTTATTAGAATTCTCCCTAATCAAAAAAATATCAAATCTGAAAATGTTTGCTACAGATAAAATAGTCTTATAAGCAATTGTAGGTTGGCTTGGACGATAGCGAAACCCAACCTACGAGAAATAAACTCATACTATTTCCTCAGAGCAACCGCAGGTTGCAGTTCGGTGACCCTCTCCGCAAGCAGTATAACTATCAACTGTCCACTATCAACTATCAACTATCAACTGTCAACTACTACGGATTACTTGCTGGTAATTGATAACTCGTGACTGCTTTAGGAATAGGAACCACTGGTTGATTGAGAACCACCATTAAAGGCTCAGAAACTATTGTTGAATCTGGGGAAGGTTTCTCAATCCTATTAGTAGTGGGAGTCAAAAAACTACCCCAGCTTAAAATATGAGAACCCACTCCGATAAAGATAGCGGCGATCACCCCTCCACCCCAGAACAATTTTTGCTGCCATCTGCGGCGATCTAGATGCTGGAAAACTTGTTCTGAGATTCGATTTGCCGACTCCTGGCTGCAAGTAAAAGACATGGACTGCATTTGGCGACGCAATTTCAGCAGTCTGCCGTATAATTCCTGTATCTTTGGATCTTCCTTCAACCACTGCTGGATTTGCTTGCGCTCCGCTGCTGTCACCTCACCGTCTAAATAGGCACTCAACATCTCAAAGCGATCTCCCTCTTGCGTATTTAATATTTCTTCATCTAAGGCTTTATTTTGCCCGTTATTGAGATTTTCCAAGTTAGAAGTCATCAGTTTTTCCCACCATTATCTACAATTAAAATTGAAATTAAGATTGAAATAAAAATTTATCCTTTGGTAAAACAGAAGCAATTTTTTCCCCTGATTAATCTCTATCCAAATATTTTTTCAGAGTGGTTTGCAGTTTCGCTCTAGCTCTGGCAATTCTTGATTTAACCGTACCCAGAGAAACCCCTGTTATTTCCGCTATTTCCTCATAAGCCATTCCCTCTATTTCTCTTAAGACAATGGTTGTACGGAATTTTTCTGGCAGATCCGCCAGTGCTATTTTTAGTTGACCGTAAAACTCCCGCGTTGTCAAGTCATCTTCTGGGGTGGGATAATCGGAAGGCACTTGCCAATCCATCTCCCCATCTTCCATTTGACGAGGAGTATCTAAAGATACAGTTGTTTTGCTGCGCTTGCGCTTGCGCAACTGGTCATAAAATAAATTAGTAGTAATGCGACTCAACCAACCTTTGAACTTAACTGGGTCTTTGAGACGCTTGATATGGCGGTAAACGCGAATCCAGACTTCTTGAGCTAAATCTGCCCGATCCTGCCAGTCTGGAGCCAGATGATACAACAGCTTCTCCACATGGGATTGATACCGACGAATCAGCTCTGCAAAAGCTGCTCGATCCGGTTTCATCCCTTGCTGACAGCGCAGGAGTAAATCGTAGTTGGAGACTTTGTCGAAATACACTGATGTTTGAGGAGCTTTCACCTCAACTTTTGACCAAGATAAAGGAATCGATTGAACCATTAACTCACCATCCAAGCACTACTAAATCCTTTCTTCTCTTTACGGATGACCTCAAAGCCTTGAGAAAAGTTCCGAGGACGGGGAAAAGCGATCGCAGTAGCTATATGTGGTGAGGGAAATCGCCATAAATTAAGTTTAAGCAATTACAAGTAAATTTCCAGTTTTTGTTCTTATTCCCCTTTTTCCTCGTGGCACAGGCATCTTGCCTGTGTATTGAGGCGCAATCTTGCCTGTGTATTGAGGCGCATAGGTTTGAAGTAAATCGCTGACTTGGGACAGAACATTTTCCTCTGATGGCTTTTGGAGCTTTTTTCTTTCCGGGAAAAATTCCTGTCGATCCAGATAACGAGCAATTGCCGCTTTTACCTGCTGGTTAATTAATTCCTGAAGTTCTTCCTTCGCTCGGAGCCGCTGGTAACTGGCACCTTCTTCTGTGGTCGCGTAAAGGGGTGGCAGACGATTGAGTGCGTAGGCGGCAATATCCCCCACATCCAAAGCGCCTTCCATGGTGGTTTCGATTTCCGATACCCGACTGATGGCCTCGGTGAGAACTAGCTCCTCCATGACATTAATAAACTGCTTGCGCTCTACTGCCTTTACTTCCCCAGTGAGCAATGCCCCCATCAGGCGATCTAGAGCCGTATACTCTTCAATGGACAGTTCTTCTGCAGTGTCGCAGATTCTCCCCACTTCTGCTTCCATTGTGGGGGTTAAATAGCTATCTTTTAGGGCTTGTTCGACAATTTCTTTAATATTCATGTTCAATCCAGTTTAGTTTCCTTCGGTCATTTCAGTCACTAAAATACTGAGCTTATCACGATTTTTCCTGAGTTATTGGACTACATTTGATTCAAAAAATTATGCGCACCTAATCAATGCTACCAAATCTCCAAGGAACCGGATCTACTGCAGCTCCGTGGACGTAAAGACCCCAGTGTAAATGAGGCCCTGTGGAAGCTCCGGTGGAACCAACGCTGCCAATTCTTTGACCTGCTTGAACAAAATCTCCTTCCTTTACATCAATTCTGCTTAGGTGTAAAAATATGCTTAATACTCCTTGACCGTGGTCAATTCCGATAGTATTGCCGTGAACCCGAAAACCTTCTGACTCCCTACCTATTAATTTTACCTGCCCTGCCGCTGGTGCTGTTACAGGAGAACCTGTATATCCAGCGTAGTCAACACCTCGATGATAGTAATTATTGGCAAAAACCCCATTGTAATAGCGGCGAACTCCAAAGACAGTGCTCACTCGAGCTGAGTTAGGTCTCAGAAAGCTACCTTCCCAGAACTTTTCTGGGGTAACTAACTTTTTAAACTCTGCCACCTTGGACAATTCTAACTCAGTTGCACCGTTGCCACCTCCTCTGAGGTAAATTCTTTGGGTGGGAAAAGAGCGATCGCCCAACCGCAGACTAATATTTTTGGTTTGTCCGTCCCCAGTTACAGTCACTACTAAGTTTCCTGGAGTATCTAAAGGGGTAGTAGGTAGTAAAGCACGATAGAGAGAACCATTTTCAGCACTTTGAAAGACTGGATAGTTTTGCTGTTTTAGAGAAACTGTAGGTAAGGTTAAAGAACTTTCAGTTTCCACCAATACAGAAATTGTATCTCCTAACCGGGGATTCTCTGGTTTAACTTCTACTTCTAATGCTTCTACTGTGATTGGGAAGGCTGCAGCGCTACTTGCCACCATAGCAAAGCTGAAACTTATTGAGAATATTTTCTCACACCATTCCATCATAAATTTTCTACTTTTTTACCTGGTGATCTAAATTAACATCCGAGAAAGACTCTTGTAATCTGGAATAACTCTTATTTTTTGGGTTTAAGATATACTATAGCCATGAGCCAAATTAACGTTGGTTGTTTGTGCTGGTCTAGCAAGCAAACACAATTGTCATCTTGCCAAAGAATTTGGCCTACCAAGAGGTCTCCAGTTATCAGTTTAAACTCAACTTCTTTTTTCTCTTTGATTAAATTTTGGATTTGACGAATGCTTGGTAAACCAGTATTGAATTGAGTCATAATAAAAAAGATTGGGCCAACTTAGAAAACGCAATAAAGATTAATTATTTGTGAGATTTTAGGAGTACAGAAACATGGCCATCGCCTTTACCAAGTATCAAGGACTGGGCAACGACTTTATTTTAATCGACAATCGTCATCAAGGGGAACCAATAATTACCTCAGAGGAAGCAGCAGCTATGTGCGATCGCCATTTTGGCATCGGTGCTGACGGGGTAATCTTCGCTTTACCAGGAATTGACGGCACTGACTATACTATGCGAATCTTTAACTCCGACGGTTCGGAACCGGAAATGTGCGGTAACGGCATTCGTTGTTTAGCTCGTTTCATCGCTAAGTTGGAGGGGAAGGAAGTAGTTGGTCAATCTTACCGCATTCATACTTTAGCTGGCACTATATCTCCCCAATTTCAAGCAGAAGGAAGGGTACGGGTGGACATGGGAGAACCTCAACTGACTGCAGGGGAAATTCCTACTACCCTGATAGAACCTTCAGCTAAAGTCATTGATCGCCCCCTGGAAGTGGCGGGAAAATCCTGGTCTGTCACCTGCGCGAGCATGGGCAATCCCCATTGCATAACTTTCGTACCGAATGTAGCAGCCATTCCCTTGGCGGAAATCGGTCCTCAATTCGAGTGTCATCCAGTTTTTCCTCAAAAGACCAATGTAGAATTCATTGAGGTAGTGAAACCAGATTATTTGAAGATGGGGGTTTGGGAAAGGGGAGCTGGAATCACTTTAGCTTGCGGTACGGGAGCCTGCGCTGCCGTAGTAGCAGGAGTATTGAGTCAGAAGAGCCATCGCTCTTGTACGGTAGAACTTCCCGGCGGTTGCTTGGAAATTGAATGGGCTGCAGACGGACGAGTTTATATGACCGGACCTGCTGTACCAGTTTTTAACGGTCAGTTTTGAAACAATTATCTAATTTTGGCTCCTTGGTTGTATCAGTTCCTGCCGACTCAACGGCTCATCAAGTAATTATTCGTCCCGCCAAACCAAAAGATCTTCAAGGTATGGCGGAAACCATTGTTTATAGCTTTCATCCCCCCGAAGGCCCCATATCCTGGTTCTATCCAGTGCTAAAATTCTTAACAACTGAAGACTTAAGAGGTCGCCTTAACTCCGCTCCTGCAAAATACCTCTGTTTAGTGGCAATTTTGCTTGACCCAGAAAAAGGTCTGGAGGAGGCAGAGGTGGTGGGTACGGCAGAAATATCCGTTCGCCCTCGTTTTCCTTGGCCCAATCCCAGTTATACTTTTGTCTATCTTGCCAATTTAGCAGTGAAAAACTCTTATCGCCGTCGGGGAATTGCTCGCCAATTACTAAGTTACTGCGAACAAACTGCACGGGAATGGGGATATAACCATCTTACCCTTCACGTGCTAGAAAATAACGATCAAGCCAAGCAATTATATGCCAGCAGTGGATATAAATGTTACGAGATCGAACCGAGTTTGAATAATTTGTTGTTTAACTTTCCCAGACGTTTATTATTAAGCAAATCTATTTAAATGCGCTTAAACAATGGCAAAGGATAGCCAAACGAAAAATCAAGTGTCTTGCTCATCTGAAGTTATTACTCAATTGCGCAATAATAAGTTATTAGTGGTTAATCCTCGCCGTAGGAATGGTATAATTATCTATAAGCAATATCATGCTGAATTTGCTGGTCCTGGTGCTGTGGTAGGCAGTTTATTTGATTTTGATGCAGTTCGAGTATTACCTGTGGGCAATCTTTCTTTAATTACTCCTGACAAGCCAGAAGAACGACAGAGGTCTTATAAATTGCGCCGTCAGTGGGTAATTTTTTTGCAACAAATTGCTAGAAACCCCGTTCCTTTAGAAAGAGCATTAATAATTCTCAATCAGTTTCAACATTACTTTAATCAAGAAGTTCTCGAGAAACTGCCCGATGAAGCTTTTGCTCTTTTAGTAGGGGTTTTACCTCAAACTATTAAAAAAGCAAGACTGGAATCCATGGAATAAGGCATAGCAGTTGATAGTGGATAGTTGATAGTGGATAGTTGATAGTTGATAGTTGATAGTTGATATAGCCCTTGCGAGCCTCTCTTTGCTTTTATAGCGCTTGGAACGACTTAATTTGCTATCCCACAGTTATTTGATGCACGACCCGATTAGCAAAGGCAAAAAACACTTCATAATTCTTTACGAACAGCCTCTAAGAGCAAAAACAATTAATCGTACCTCACAAACTCAAATTAACCAAAACCCTTACCAAGCTTAGACTCAGACCAAACACTTAATTTTCCGTCTTGACTGCCAGCAGCTAACTGTCTGCCATCTTGGCTCCACGCTAAACAGGAAAAACCATTCCTAGTACCCTCTAATATCTGCCCCACTTGTTTGGCTTTTGTCCACAAGCACAACCAACCATCATCCGCAGCAGAAGCGAGTAATAAACTATGGGGATGAAACTCTAAACCTTGAATCTTACTGTCGTGTAAAGTTAAAACGTTTGCATTCCAAACATCTTTATCATCAGCTTCTTTTTTCCAAACGGCGATGCCTTCTCTACTGGATGCTGCCAACAAAGGTGCATTACTCGATCCTCGTTGCGACCAAGTTAGATTGGAAATCTTACCAGGAAAACCCCGCATTACCCAAGGATGGGGACTGCCATATTCTAGAACCGCGATCGTATTGTCTAAATTACCAGAAGCTATATATTTACTGTCCCCAGACCAAGCCGTAACAATACTAGCTGAGGGCATATCGATGAGATAGGGGTCATCATCCCAATCTTTAGTAGACCAAACTTTAACTCCGACCTTACCCGCGATCGCGATACTTCCCCCATTGGGTCGCCAAGCTAAATCTAAAACAGAAGAATTAACAAAGGGTAGAGTAGTTATAACTGTTTGATTATCGGCATCCCAGATTTGCACGTAACGCCCCAAACTAAAGGCTAAGTGGTTACAAGTAGGACTCCAAGCTAGTTTATCGACCCATGAGGGCGCATTATCTAGGGTATGGATCTTCCCTAACCCTTGCGAAAGGGAGGAATCAAAAATCGACCAAACTCTAACTTTGCCATCCTGTCCGCCAGCAGCTAAAAACTTGCCATCAGAAGAAAAAGCCAGACAGTCAATAGATGCTACACCCGCAGATAATAAACTAACTAGGTTGCCATCTTGCCATACAACTACTTCCCCCGCAGCCGAACTAGCACCTAATAGACTATTGGACGACCAGGCTACTGCGGTAACGTATTCTGAGAGACTACCCTGCCATTGCGTTTGAAATAAGACTTTCCCGTTCGCACTTAAACTAAACATTGCTTAAAGTCCTCTCTCAGTTGTGCCTCATCCAGATTGCGACCGATAAATACTAATTCATTCTTACGAGTTTCTCCTTCTTTCCAAGGGCGGTCTGGTTTGCCATCAAACAGCATATGTACTCCCTGAAAGACAAAGCGATCTTCTTCTCCTGCAACATTTAAAATGCCTTTCATTCGGAAGATATCTACCCCTTTAGTTTGCAATAAGTTACTCAACCAGTCATTTAGTTTCTGTCCGTCTAATGCTCCAGATTCCACTATGGCAAAGGATTTTACTGTCTCGTCGTGTTCGTGGGCATCTTCGTTGAGAAATTTGGGGTCGATTTCCAAAGCGCGTTCTAAATCGAATGCTTGGACTCCTAACAACGAATCCATCGATAATTCAGAATTTTGGGTGCGATAGATTTTTGCCATCCCGTTCATGGCTTTAATTTTACTTTCCAACTCATCCAATTCTTCGGGACGAACAAGATCGGTTTTATTGAGAAGAATTACATCGGCAAAAGCAATTTGTTCCTGTGCTTCATCCGCTTCCCAGTGTTGCTGAATGTGTTTGGCATCGACGACAGTAACCACTGCATCCAAAGCAATCTTCTCTCTCATATCTTCATCGACAAAAAAGGTTTGAATTACAGGGGCGGGATCGGCTAAACCAGTGGTTTCAATGACCAAATGGTCGAACTTGTTGCGACGCTTCATTAAATTGCTGATAATGCGAATCAAGTCACCCCGCACCGTACAGCAAATACAGCCGTTATTCATCTCAAATATTTCTTCATCAGCATCAATCACCAGTTGATTATCAATACCCACTTCCCCAAACTCGTTAACGATGACCGCTACTTTCTTGCCGTGTTCGTAGGTGAGGATGCGATTTAGCAGGGTAGTTTTTCCCGCACCTAGATAACCAGTTAGTACGGTGACGGGAACGGTGTTAGTGTTTGTCGCTACCATGATCTAATTCCTAAGCTCTTTTAGATAATGATAATCGATCTCATTCTCAGAAAAACGGTTCTTAATCTAAAATTAACCTGGGAAATTTATATAGGGCTTGCTGTAATTTAGAAAAAAGCTCTACAGAATAAGGTATTCTAGCTTTTTTCTGTAAGCCTTGTGCAAGGTTATTGTCTCTCTTTGGCTCAAAATCTTTGCATTTCTCTATTTCCCTATTTCCCTATTTCCCTATTCCCTGGAGACTTTATCAGCAAACCCTATATATAGCGCTTCGCTCCTAAAGTGTCGTTACATGCTACATTTTTATACAAAAGTACTGCATCTGCTGTATCACCTTTGTATAAAGCGTGCATGCGCATTTTTCTTGCACGAACTCTTAATTGCCTGCACTGAGCGCTTGCCCTGGCCGAAGTGTTCATTGCTCATTGCTATACTATATTATTGAGAGTAGGGTGGGCAATGCCCACCACAGGACTTATAGATGGGATTCAGTGTTATCTTGAAGTTCGTGAAACCTAGAAAAAGTTTTGGATTTAGTTGAAAAATTTTTGCATTTCTGAAAAAGAATGCTACAGATACAATAAATAGCTCCTGAGGTCGAATTCAAAATTAAAAATTAAAAATTCAAACATGTTGAATTGACGAATGTCTCCGCAAAAAATGGCAGAAACTATACTCGCCTTATCCCTCTTGCTTTTTAGCTTGTTGTCAATTTTCAGATTCGGTCGAGTATTGATAAGTTATTTGTAAATGCTTTAACGTTGGATCCCCCCCAGCCCCCCTTCAAAAGGGGGGAGAAGAAAAAGTCCCCCTTTGACCAACAAACAACCAATAACCAACAACCAACAACCAACACTCTCGCGTAGCTCAGTGCAGGCAACAAACAACCAACAACCAACAACTAAAAATTGTTGCGACGGAAGTTAAAGAACTTGGTCAAGAAGTTTTGCAATCCTTCATTTTGAGCAAACTTTTGTTTTTTCAATAACAAAGCTGCTTTGCTATTTACTTCCGAAAGAGTCGGATAAACATGAATGCCTGTTAAAGCAGAAACCTTGAGATTATTGGACATGGCCAAGACAATTTCGTGAATCAATTCACCCGCAGAAGGTCCTACCAGATGAGCGCCGAGAATTTCTCCATTGCCTCTGGTAATAATTTTGCTAAATCCTGCTGTAGCCGCTTCTGCTTGCGCCCGATCTACTCCAGCAAATGGTTGCTTTAATACCTGTACATCATCCCCGTAGTGTTTTTTTGCTTCTTCTTCGGTCATGCCTACCCGAGCTAATTCCGGATCGGTAAAGGTTGCCCAGGGAATAACTCCATATTTTACTTTACTCAAGGGGAAGAATAAAGCATTCTTGAGGGCTACTACTGCTTCGTAACCGGCAACATGAGTAAACTGATAGCCGCCAATAACATCGCCGCAGCCGTAGATTTTGGAATTGGTAGTTTGCAGCTTTTGATTTACCTTAATGCCTTTTTTATCGTATTCAACTCCTGCCGCTTCCAGGTTGAGGGAATCCACATTGGGGCTGCGTCCGGCAGAAACTAAGATTTCATCCACCGCGATTTCATGCTCTCCCGCTTGCAGAACCTTTTTGCCATCAATAACTTTTACTTCCTTCACTCTGGCTTGGGTGAGAATGCGAATCCCCTCAGCTTCCATTTCCTTTTGCACTACCGCCGCTGCTTCCGGGTCTTCCTTGGGCATAATTTGGTCCCGACTGGCAATAATAGTCACTTCCGCTCCCAAGCGGTGAAAAGATTGTCCCAATTCGCAACCAATTGGTCCCGCACCGATGACAGCCAAAGAGTCGGGACGTTCCGTGAGGGAAAATACTTCTTCATTAGTGAGATAGCCAGCTTCTTTCAGTCCGGGAACTGGGGGAATGGCTGCGCGGGAACCGGTAGAGACAACGAAAGCTCTTGCTGTGAGCTTTCTGCCGTCCACTTCAAAGGTTTCCTTATCGATAAATTGACCAGAACCGAAGATTACTTCTACTCCCAAACCGCGAAATCTCTCAGGGGAGTCGTGGGGTTCGATCTCCTTAATGACTTGAGCTACGTGACAGTTAGCTTCGGCAAATTTGATTTCGGGAGGATTGGTATAGATACCGAAGCGGGAGCTGTTTTTCACTTCGTGGGCGACTCTGGCAGCATGAATCAGGGATTTGCTGGGGACGCAGCCGTACCAGAGACAATCCCCTCCCAAGCGGTCTTTTTCCACTAGGGCGACTTTGGCTTTCAGTTGGGCTGCGGCACTGGCTACCACTAAACCGCCAGAACCGCCGCCAATTATAACTAAGTCGTAATCTACTGCCATGATTTTACCTGCCTGAGTGTTGGTTAATTAAAAGTTCGCGACGGTCAAGTAGCCTATAGCTCCTGAGGTCGAATTCAAAATTAAAAATTAAAAATTCAAAATTTAATTCGTGGCGAATGTCTCCGCAAAAAATGGCAGAAACTTGCAAAAGCCTTATTCCTCTTGGGTTTTAGCTTGTTGTCAATTTCAAGATTCGGTCGAGTTATTGCTTGATTGCTTGCGATCGCGTTGTTATTGTATTTCTCATTCCAGTATTAATTTTAGCTGAGAGCAGGTTTAATAACTCTTGAATAAACTATTAAATTTGTTATTTTGTTTAGTTAATTATCCCAATTATCAGCGAAAGTGGAGTTAACTTGCTCAATCTAGGGTTTTGTATGCCTGCTGAGGATGATTGGACTGTTGGGGATATTTTAGCTGTAGCAAACCCTCTGAAAGCATTGGATTAACATAGTGATTGCGAATACTATCTGGTTCTCGTCCTAGCAATTCAGCTAATGTTCGCAGCGATAGATAATCAGACGTGCATAGTTTTAGAATAACCTTCTTGACAAGTTCTTTCTCGGCGCGACCTTTCTGACGAACTGGTGCAGCTATCTCTGTTAAATGTTCGTAAAGTTGGTTGGTATTTTCAGAATGTTCGGAG